>JAJXSZ010000014.1 GCA_021784255.1 Pseudomonadota bacterium
TCGCGGGTCCAGTCGTCGTGGGTCCAGTCGTGGCGGGTGGCGGCGGCGGGGCCGCCATGGCGCTTAGGCTGCCGAGGTCGAGGGCGGCCAGAGTTGCCATCAGGATCAATCTCGGGGTCATTCTCACTGTAGAACCTCATGAGGTTGCATGTCGCGTGATGCGGAAAGCACGTGCGCCGGACCTGACGGTCGCAGCGGTCGCGCAACCTTGTCGGACAGCCATGATATTGCGACTCGGCAACTATCCGCGGCTTCACCGGCCGGCGTCGCGCCGATCGGCCAGCCCACATTCCCAGGCCCGTATCCCCAGGCCCGGGTTCCTAGGTCCGCGTTCCGGGGCCCTTGGTCCCCGGGTCGGAAATCCTGCCACGTTGTGCCGGCGGCATCGGTGGCGCCGGCACACGTTGCGCGGTTGCCGGCGCGGATGGCTTGGCGGTTTTCGGCTTCTTCGCTTCCCGGTTGCCGCGTTGGCGTCCCTTGGGCATCGCAGTCCTCCTTCTCGTTCTGCTCCGGCCGGTTTGCTCGCGATACCGGTGCGCGCTGGCGTCTCACCTGGCTGCGTCCGGCCCCCGGCAGCCCGCTTGAGTAGATTCCGAATCTGCCGAGGTTGCGAGTGGCAGCCTATCGTGACCTAATCCGATCTCGACCTAATCCGATCTCGGTCGGGCTACCGGCCCGCAGGCCGGCTGGAGCAGCGAAGCTTCCGCCTACCACCCCTCTATGGCGGTGTGCGCCGTGTTGGTGCCGGGATGCGTCGAGCGATGGCCAGGCGCAGGCCGGCGTTCGGTGAGCGAAGTTCCCCCGAACTCGCCGAGCGTGTCCCGGTACCGACATCCTCCCAAGCCCCGGCCCCGATCTCGGTCAATGCCAATATGAACCAATGCCGGCGGTCATCGCACCACGACTTGATGATAGCTGCCGCTGCCGAACGGCAGGTAGACCACCAGAATCGGAACGGCGAGACCGAACTGGCCGCCGAAGCCGCGCCCGCCACAATAGCCGGAGCGATAACCATAATAACCGCTACCGCCAGACAGAAAACATATCAACAAACAAACGTATCAAGTTTTCCGGAGTCATTGCGGCGTGTTCGCCTTGGCACTTTTCGTTAGCGCGCGCCCGGTCGCGGAAATATCCTGTCCGGCGCCGGCCGTGGTGTGGCAGGCGGACAGCAGCGGCGCGAGCCCGATCAGGGTCAGCAACGTGAGAGCGACAGTGAGTTTCCTGCGCATGGCCATGGTTCCTTTCCTGCGTGCGTCGCGGGCGATGCTCACCCGGACACCGAAAAGCCGTCGGCGCCCGGGTTGCGTCGCCGTGCGCTCAGTGCGCGGCAGCCTTGCTCGTGACCGCCGCGGTCTTCGTTGCCTCGTGTGCCGTCTCCGACTGCTTCATTGCCTTGTCGGAATGCTCGAGGGCGCTCTTGTGGTTGCCCTTCTCGTGTTGCTCGGCCGCCATCCTGGCGGTCTTCGCGGCGGATTCGTGAGCTTCCGCGGCCTTCATGTGGTTGGTCTGTGACATAGGCTAACTCCCTTTTTGCTTTGCGCTGCTGCTGGACATGAAGGTTGGCGGTTGCGCGTCTCGTCCACCCGACGAGGGAGTGCGGCGGCAACTTGCTGACGCATGCACCTGTCCAGCCCCTTGAATTTATGCTTCGGCTGCGGACCCGCCAGGATCGGGATTTACTCACCCGCCGATCGCACCGGAATTCCGCTGCCTCTCAGCGCGCGCCGATCCTGAACATCACTACGTGCACCGTCGCGGCTAGGATCCACAGATCCAGCCGGCGGCTGCGATGCCGCAGGTAATAGCGGTCGTATCCGAGCTTGTGGTGCGCGTCCTCGACCGAGGCACCATAGCGGTGGTTGACCTGCGCCCAGCCCGTGATCCCGGGCAGCATGTCGGCGCGCTGCGTGTGGCCGGGAATCGCCTGCGCGAGCTGGTCCACGGAGTGCAGCCGCTCCGGCCGCGGACCGATCAGGCTCATCTCGCCGCGCAGCACATTCAGCAGTTGCGGCAGTTCATCGATACGCATCGCCCGCAGATAGGCGCCAAGCCGCGTGACGCGGGCGTCCCGCACGCCCGCCGAGCGCGGCCCGTCGCTTTCCGCGTCCGCGCGCATGGTGCGGAACTTCAGCGGCGTGAACAACCTGCCGTGCAGCCCGACCCGCACCTGGCGATAAAATACCCCCCGGAGAATCGAGCTTGATCATGTCGCCGATCACGATGCCGAACGGCAGCGTGATGATCAGCAGCGCGAGGCCGATCGTCACGTCCCGCATCCGGCGTTCCGCGCCCAGTAACCGCTGGCGCCACGAACCCGGCCGCGAGCGTCCCGCCACGCCCCGCGGGCCGTCGTCGGCACGCGGTGCCGAAAGCCGCAACATCCGGCATGGCCATGAGGTCGTGCGGGCTCATCGTGCGGCCGAGATGGTGGTTGGCCGGGCGTAGCGCCGGCGCCCGGCGCCGCGCCATTGGCCGGCAACCCACCACACCGCGCATGTCAGGAGCGTCCGCTCGACGCAGGTCGCAAGTCGCCGCCATGTCCCCCGATCTCCCTGGCATGCCGCCGGCCGGCCCAGGGGTGAGCGGGTCGGCATCGTCGCTCCGTGGGGCGGCTCACGCACTGGCCGCGCGCTCGCCAGGCCCCTCATCCGTTCGTTACAAAACCTTAGATGCTCGGGGCCTGGACGAGCGAGACTCGGATACTACTCACGATCGGTGCCCGGTTTCACCCATGCGTCGTGCCCAGGCCCGGTTGCATCGAACGCGCGAGATGCTCCGTCGCGCGCCGAACACCCGAGCCGCAGCCGCACATGGTGCGTCGCGCCGTCATCGCTGAGCGGCAGGATCAGCGGCCGCACCGTCACAACGGCATCGTCGAGTGCCGCGAACGCAACACCACGCCCGGCGCCATCCGGGTTCTCGACCGCGATCTCATAGCGCGACGATCGGTGCCGAAGCGAAACATGCACGCCCGCCCAGCTCCGCGGGATACAGGGATCGAGCGCCAGCACATCGCCGCGTAGCCGCATCCCCAGAATGCTCTCCATCCCCGCGCGCTGCATCCATCCGGCCGAGCCGGTGTACCAGCTCCAGCCGCCGCGCCCGACATGCCCCACCGCCGCATAGACATCGGCAGCCAACGCATAGGGCTCGGTCTTGTAGCGCTCGACCCCGGCCGCCGTCGCCGTGTGCCCGATCGGGTTGAGCAGCGCGAACAGCCCGGCGGCGCCCTCGCCGTCGCCGAGTTTCGCGAAGGCCATCACCGCCCACAGTGCCGCATGGGTGTACTGCCCGCCATTCTCGCGCAGCCCCGGCGGATAGGCGCGGATATAGCCCGGGTCGTGCTCCCCCTTGTCGAAGGGCGGCGTCAGCAGCAGCGCCAGGCCGTCGGCCGGGCGGATCAGCTCGCGCGCCATCGCCGTCATCGCCCGCCGCGCGCGCTCGGGATCGGCAGCCCCCGAAAGCACCGCCCATGATTGCGCAATGGAATCGATCCGGCATTCCTGCGCCGCCGCCGTGCCAAGCGGCGTGCCGTCGTCGAACCAGGCCCGGCGGTACCAGTCGCCGTCCCACGCCTCTCGCTCCAGCGCCGCAAGCAGCCCCGTCGCGTGCGCCCGCCACACAGCCGCCCGCTCGGCTGCGCCACGCGTCTCGGCCAGCGGTGCCCAGCGGTTCAGCGTGGCGTACAGGAACCAGCCGAGCCACACGCTCTCGCCCTGCCCCCCGGCACCAACCCGGTTCATGCCGTCGTTCCAGTCCCCGGTTCCGATCAGCGGCAGCCCATGTACACCGAGGCCGAGGCTGGCGTCGAGCCCGCGCGCGCAATGCTCGAACAGCGACGCGGTTTCGTCGGAGACGGTCGGCTGAAAAAATACATCCCGCTCGCCCGGCGCCAGCAACTTGCCTTCCAGAAACGGAACCATCGTCTCCAGCACGGCGTCGTCGCCGGTCGTTTCGACATACTGCATCACCGCATCGGCGAGCCAGATGCGGTCATCGGCGATCCGCGTGCGCACCCCCTGCCCGGAATGCGGCAGCCACCAGTGCTGTACATCGCCCTCGCGGAACTGCCGCGCCGCCGCCTCCAGCAGATGCGCGCGGGTGATGGCGGGGCAGGCGTGCGCGAGCGCCATGCCGTCCTGCAACTGGTCGCGGAAACCATAGGCGCCGCTGGCCTGGTAGAACGCGGACCGCGCCCACACCCGGCACGCCAGTGTCTGGTACAGCAGCCAACCGTTCAGCAGGATATCCATCGCGCGGTCGGGCGTGCGCACCTCGACAGCGCCGAGCACAACGTCCCAGTGCTGCCCGATCGCCGCCAGCATCGCCTCGGGGTCGGCGGCGCGCATCCGCGCGATCAACGTCCGCGCGTCGTCCTCGCTGCCCGCCGCGCCAAGGCAGCAGACCAGCTCCACCGTGGCATTGGCCGCCAGCACGATGGTCGCGCGCAGCGCGCCGCAGGGATCGAGCCCCCCGCCCACCCGGTTCGACAGCCGCGCCCCGCTCGCCAGCGCGGCAGGCGCGGCGAGCGTTCCGTTGCGGCCGATGAACTCCCGCCGGTCGCCCGTGCAGCTGCTCTGCCGCCCGCCGAGATCGAGAAATACGACCTGCGCGCCAAACTCCGCCTGCCATCTGTTGCGCGCGAACAAGGCCCCGGTCTCGGCATCGATGTCGGTCGTGACGAAGGGCGCCGAGGCGCCGCGCGCCGGGCCGAGCACGAACTCGGCGAACGCCGTCACCGACAGGTGCCGCGTCCGGCCCGAGGTGTTGTGCAGGCGCAGCACCGACAGCTTCACCGGGTCCTCCAGCGCCACGAACTGGCGGAGGCTCGCCTCGATCCCATGCGCCGCATGCTCGAACCGGCTATAGCCGCGGCCGTGGCGCGCGATATAGGTCCCGGCCGGGTCGCGCCGCGGCAGCGCCGTGGGGCTCCAGATCGCGCCGCTATCCTCGTCGCCGAGATAGAACGCCTCGCCCGATCGGTCCGTCACCGGATCGTTCGACCACGGCGTGATCTGGTTGTCCCGGCTGTTGACCGACCAGGTATAGCCGCTCCCCTCGGCCGAGACCTGGAACCCGAAACCGCGATTGGCGATGACATTGAGCCACGGCGCGGGCGTCGTCCGGCCGGGGCCGAGCACCGTCACATATTCGCGCCCGCGGTCGGCAAACCCACCGGTCCCGTTGAAGAATTCGAGCGCCGGCAGTGTCGGGGCCGGCGGCATCGGCTCCGGGTCCGGGCCGCGCGCCGCGGTCGTACGCGCGTCCGCCCGCGTTTCCGGCGCGCGGTCGAGCTGGTCGATCAGGCCTCCGCGCCAGCCCGAAAGCACCACCCGCGCCACCGCATCCAGCAGCGCCACGGTCTGAGGCGCGATCACCTCCGCCCGCAGCACGATCACCCGGCCCGCAGGCTGCGCCATCGGCACCGGCGCACTGGCCCGCCGCGCCCGCACCAGCGCTTCCAGCGCCACCTGCAGGTCCTGGCCATAGGATGCCGCGTGGTTGTTGAGGATCACGAGGTCGGCCGGGATCTGCTTCAGCCGCCAGTATTCGTGCGCGCGCAGCAACTGGCGGGCGAGCGGCAGGCTGTCGGAGTCGGCGATGCGCAGCAACACAATTGGCAGGTCACCCGAGATGCCATGCGCCCACAGGCCGGGTTGCGGGCCGCCGCCGCGCCGGATCGTTTCGGATGCCGGCCGCAACGCAGGCGCCGCATACAGCAGATACCCGGCCAGCCGCTGGAACAGGCTCGCCTCGCCGGGGTCGATCCCCAGATGGTGCAGCTGCACCTGCGCCTGCGTCCAGGCGAGCATGCGGGCGCGCCCGAACGCGGTCGCATCGCGGTGCCGGTCGGCGAGATCGAGCACCTCGGCGCGGCTGGGTGCGACCAAGGTCCAGAACGCGATGCGCGCCACCCCGCCCGGCGCCACGCGCACCCGCCGGCGAAGCGCGAACACCGGGTCGAGCACCACGCCCACGGTGCCCGACAATCGCCGGTCCGCGCCCGCCGCCCGCGGCGCGCGGGTGCTGCGGCCACGGCCGAGGAAGCGCGCCCGATCGGTCTCGATCTCCTGCGCTCCCACGGTGGTGCCATCGACAACCGCGAGATGCGCGGCCCAAATCTCCGGCTCCTCCGGCTCACGCCGCCGGCGGCTGGCCAGGAGCACCCCGCTCTCCGCGTCATACTCCGTCACCACGAACATCTTGGCGAAGGCCGGATGCGCGACATCGGCGGCCTGCGCGCCGAGCACCAGCTCGGCATAAGACGTGATCTCGATCTCGCGCGTCCGGCCGCCAGAATTGGCGACCGAAACCCGCCTCACCTCGGCCGCGTCCTCCGCCGAGACCACCACCTCCATCGTCGTCGTGATCGCCCCGTCGCGGCGGATGAACTCGGCGCGATCCTCGCGGAACTTCACGTCATACGCATCGGCCTCGACACCGCTCGGCTGGAACCCGGCCGACCACAGCGCGCCGGCGGTGACATCGCGCAGATAGATCCACGAGCCCCAGTCATCGCACGTGGCGTCCTCCCGCCATCGTGTCACCGCCATGCCCCGCCAGCGACTGTAGCCGGCGCCGGCGGCCGTCAGCATCACCGCATACTCGCCGTTCGACAGCAGCAGCGTCGCCGGCGTGGCCGTATGCGCGCTGGCGTATTGGCGGTTGCCCGGCGCCTCAATCTCCAGAACCGTGGCCGCCGCCTTGCCCTCCGCCGTCAGCGCGCGGGCCACGGCGACATCGCGCGGCGCGCGCTCCTGCAGCAGCAGCTCGGCGGCCTGCACCATCGGTTCGGCATGGAAACGGGTGCGCATCAGCCCGTCCAGCAGCGCGTCGGCGATCGCGACGATCGTCATGCCCTGGTGATGCGCCATGTAGGTGCGCACGATTGCCACCGTCGCGCCGTCCGGCAGCCGCCCCGGCGTATGGTCGAGCGCGTCATAGAACCCATAGCGCCCGCGCCCGCCAACCCCCGCCAGCCGCGCGAGGTTCGCCGCCGCCGCGCGCGGATCCACCATGGTCGCCAGCGCCGTCGCATAGGGCGCGATCACCGCGTTGCGCCGCAGCCCCCGCTTCAGCCCGAGGCCCGGCACACCGAAACTGGAATACTGGTAGGTGTGTTCCAGGTCGCGCACGTTATAGGCGGATTCGGAAATCCCCCAAGGCAGGCCTTGCTTTGTTCCATACTCGATCTGCCGCCGTACGATCAGTCGGTTGGTCTGCTCGATCAGGCTGCCGATCGGCACGCGCATCACCAGCGCGGGCATCAGGTATTCGAACATCGAACCCGACCAGGAAATTAGCGCCGCGCCATGCCCGACCGGGGTGACGGCGCGGCCCAGCCGAAACCAGTGCTTGACCGGAACATCCCCCTTGGCGATGGCGATGAAGCTCGCCAGTTGCGCTTCGGAGGCGAGCAGGTCATAGCAGTTCGGGTCGAGCGCCGCCTCCGCCGCCATCCAGCCGATCGAGAGCAGCTTGCGCGTCTCGTCATAGAGCGGGGCAAAATTCATCGCCATCGCCATCGCCCGCGCCGCGTCCTCCAGCGCCGACAGGCGCGCCCGCGCCACCGCCACCGGCTGCGCGAGATCGCGTCGGTGGCTGTCGATCGCGCGGCCAACCGCCTCGGTCCAGAAACGCAGATCGGCCGCGTCCGCGTCCGCGCGCTCGCCCGCCCACGCCGCCGCGGCGCCGACCAACGCGGTCGCCAGCGCGGCCAGCCGTGGCAGCACCGCGGTCATCTCCTCCTGCCGCGATAGCGCCTGCCGCGTGGCATCCGCCAGCGTCTTGTGTGCATCGCCGAACGCGCGCCACGCCGCCGGTCCCGAGGCGCCATCCAGCCGGTCCGCCGCCTCGCGCACCAGTTCCAGCGCGTCGCCGAGCCCGGCGAGGCGCGGCGCCAGCGCCAGCGGCCGCATACGCCACGCGCGTAACGTGCCCGCCAGCGCAATGAGGTGGCCGGCCAGATTGCCGCTGTCCACCGAGGAAACATAGCGCGGGTCGAGCGGGCGCAGGTCGCCCGTGTCATACCAGTTGTAGAAATGACCATGCCACCGATCGAGCGTGCACATCGTCGCGAGCGTCGCTTCCAGTCGATCACTCGCCTCTGTCACCCCGATCCAGCCGAAATCATGCGCCGCCGCCGCCGCCAGCAGATACAGGCCGAGATTGGTGGGCGACGTCCGGTGCGCGATCGCGGGGCGAGGGTCCTCCTGGAAATTATCGGGCGGCAGCATGTGATCGGTCGCGGACACGAAGCTCTCGAAGAAGCGCCAGGTCCGCCGTGCCGTCAGCCGCAGCGCCGCGGCATCGGCCGGCGCCACCGCGGGTCCGCCCCCGATCGTGGGTGACAGGCTCGCCCAGCGTGCGATCGCCGGTGCCGCAATCCACAGCGCGGCAAAGCCCAGCGCCAGGGGCCAGGTGCAGCGTCCGGCGACCAGCGCCACCGCCAGCCCCGCCACGCCGATCGCCGGCGAGCCCGCCATTCGCCGATAGAATCCGCCGGGATCGAGGCCCGGACCACCCATCGCCGCCGCCGCCGTCACCCATTCCAGCAGGTGCCGGCGGCTAATGCACAAACGAAACAGACTGCGCCCGATCGCATCGCCCATCAGCCAGGCCTGGTGCGCGAGAAACACCAGCAGCAGCAGCGACTGCGTCATCGCCAGGCCCAGATCGGCCAGCAGCGCCCGCAGGTGGCTCGTCGACGTGATCCGGCTGTGCCGCCGCGGAATGTCGCCGATGACCGGGATCAGCGTCGGCAGCACGATGGTCGCCGCAACGAACCCGCTCCACACCAGCGCGGCATCGAGCCGCAATGCCCAGCTCACCACCAGCGCCGCCACCGCGGCGGGCGCGGACAGGGTACGGCGGAGATTGTCGAGCATCTTCCACCGCCCGATCGCCGGGATCGCGCCGGCCGAGCAGCGCCGCCCCAGGATCCACGGCAGCAACTGCCAGTCACCACGCGCCCAGCGCTGGCGGCGCGCCGCATCGACATCGTAACGGGCGGGAAACTCCTCGACCACCTCGACATCCGACGCCAGCGCCGAGCGGGCAAAAATTCCCTCGAACAGGTCGTGGCTCAGCAGCGTGTTGTCCGGGATGCGCCCCGCCATCGCGAGCGTGAAGGCGTCGACGTCATAGATCCCCTTGCCGGCATACGATCCGGCATCGAATAGATCCTGATAGACATCCGACACCGCCGAGGTATAGGGATCGATCCCGCTCATCGTCGAGAAGCTCCGCTGGAACAGCGAGCCTTCCCGCCCAACTGGCAGCGACGGGCTCACCCGCGGCTGCATCACCGCATGCCCCTCCACCACGCGCCCGGCCGCGGGGTCGAAGCGCGGCCGGTTGAGCGGGTGCGCCATCTTGCCGATCAGCCGGTGCACGGTCTCGCGCGGCAGCCGCGTGTCGCCGTCGAGTGTCACGACGTAGCGCACCGCATCGGGCACCGCCGGTGCTCGACCATCCACGGCGATGAAGCCGGTATCGGTGGCACCGCGCAGCAGCCGGTTCAGCTCATGCAGCTTCCCGCGCTTGCGCTCCCAGCCGATCCAGCTAGCCTCCCCCTCGTTCCAGGTGCGGCGCCGATGCAGCAGCAGAAAGCGCGCGCCGGCGGCACCGGCGGCAGGATGCTGCCGGTTGAGCTCCGCGATCCCCCCCGCCGCCGCCGCCAGCAGGTCGGCATCCTGCGGCGTCGTTTCGGTTTCGGCATCCATCCAGTCGGTCAGCAGCGCGAAACACAAGTCGCCCTCGGGGCTGGCGAGGTAGTGCACCTCGAGCCGCTCGATCTGTGTGGCGATCGCCGCCTCGGTGGTCAGCAGGGTCGGCACCACGACGATGGTGCGGAACTCCGCCGGTATGCCCTCGCGCAACGCCAGCGCCGGCAGCAGTGCGGCACCGAATCCCGCGGTGGCGGCGCGGTTGACCAGGGCCACCGCAAGATCGCTGGCCGGAATCGCGCCGAGCAGCGCGAACAACCCGATCCACGCCCCCGCCAGCCCCGTCGCCGCAAGCCCCAGCAGCGGCACGGCCAGGAGCAGTGCCGCCACAACCACGACCACGCTGCCATACCCCGCGATGCCGCAGGCATGGTTGATCCGCGCGGGCCAGGCCCGCAGCGGAGCGCGGTAGCCGATCGTTGCCGCGAACGCGTGCCGTCCGTCGGCAAGCAGGTGGTATCCGGCGTCGGTCGCCCGCAAGTCGGGCGGCTCACCTCGGGCCGCCACCTGCGCGGCGAGCACCGCCGCCTGCGCGATCTCGGGCTCGCTGCGGCTCGAGCCTCGCGCCAGCTCCTCGATGGCGTTGCGGTAGAGGTTGCGGGTGGCGAAATCCATCTGCCCTAGGGTCGGGCACGCCGCCAGCGCGTCGGTCACCAGGCTGAGCCGCTCGACGATCTCGCTCCAATCCATATCCGTAATGAGCCGCAGGCTGGTAATGATGTTGCGCACCGTGACATTGGCGGCACCCTGCGCCTGGTGCTCATCATGCACGGCCGCGCCAATCGTCTTTTCCTGGTGCGCCAGGCGTTGGTCGAGCCAAGCCAGCGCCGGCGTCGTTCTCGGGTCCTCGTCACGCAGCCGGAACGCCAGCTGCACCGCGAAGGCATCCGTCAGCCTGTCCGTCTCCTGGTCGTGCGGCACCGGGCCGCCATGCGCCGCGCCCGCGGTCAGCAGGCGGTCGGCCAGCGCGTCCGCGTGCCGCCGGTCGGCGCGGCTCTGCACGATCGCGTCGGCCAGCCGGCGCAAGTTCTCGATCAGCACGATCCGCAGGGTGATCGCCAACGCCCAGAGCTCGCCGATCATCAGCGGCTCGGTCTCCTGGTAGGCGCGCGCATAGCGGGCCAGGATCTCCGGATCGAAATGGCTGTCGGTGTGTGCCACCAGCGACCAGACCAGCCCAAACACCCGCGGATAGCCCGCGAACGGGCCGGCCGCGAGCTTGGGCAGTTGGCGATAATAGTTGGGCGGCAGGTCGGTGCGGATGTCGGCGATCTGGCGTTCCACCAGATAGTAGTTATCGAGCAACCATTCCGCTGCCGGCGTGATCGCTTCGCCGGCATCGGCATCCGCCGCGATCGCCCGGTGCGAGGCCAGCAGCACCGCCGCGTTCTCCGCCACGCGGGGCGCGAGCGGCATGCCCCGCCCCGGCGTCGATGTCACTTCCTGCGCCGCCGCCAGGCTGCGCGCGTGCTGCTCGATCCGCTCGACACTGAACAACTCGGCGCGGATCGGCGCCCTGCCGTCCCATGGTGCGGCCGCGCGCCCGCGCCGCGTGAAGCGGCGCGTCAGGCTCGCGTGCCAGGCGCGCACGGCATGCCGATCAGGCAGCAACAGGAACCGTGTCGGCGGGCGGCTTCGCGGCGCCCGGGGGTGGTGCCGTCTTCTCAAGCAGTTGCAGGAACGGTTTGACGATGTCGAGCGGCATCGGAAAGATCACCGTGGAGTTCTGCTCGGCACCGATCTCGGTCAGCGTCTGCAGATAGCGCAGCTGCATCGCCGCCGGAATGCTCGACAGCACCCGCGCGGCATCGACCAGTGTCTGCGAGGCCTGGAACTCGGCTTCGGCATGAATGATCTTGGCGCGCCGGTCGCGTTCCGCCTCCGCCTGCTTGGCGATGGCGCGGATCATGTTGTCGGTCAGCTCGACCGTTCTGATTTCGACATTGCTGATCGAAATGCCCCAGGCCTCGGTCTGCACGTCGAGTAGGCTCTGCAGGTCGGCGCTCAGCTTGCGCCGCTCGGACAGCATCTCGTCGAGGGGGTGCTGCCCCAGCACCGCGCGCAACGTCGTCTGCGCCAGCATCACCGTAGCGGGCAGGAACGAGCCCACGCGGATGATCGCGCGCTCCGGATCCACCACATTGAAATACAGCACCGCATCGACCTTCATCGACACGTTGTCGCGTGAAATCACGTCCTGGCTCGGAATCTCGATCACCTGGATGCGCAGGTCAACGCGCACCGCCTCCTGGATGAACGGAATCAGAAAAATTATGCCAGGGCCTTTGACTTTCTGGAACCGGCCGAGCGTGAACACCACCGCGCGCTCGTATTCCCGCAGAATCCGCACCGTCGCGCGCGCCAGCGCCAGGACCGCGAGCACAACGACGGCGACGATCAACAACCCGAAGAAGGGCATGCAACAAGAACCTTCCGTGGTAAGCGTACCGGTTCGGGCCTGGCTTACGGCTCCACATCCCCCAGTCGCATCGAGGAACCCGACCGCGTCGGGGAATTGCGCAAAACGCATGTACTCGCGTGGAGCAAACCGCGGGAGCTGTGGAATCTACTCAGACGCCGCCCGCGCCCGTCCGCTCGCGCGCATCTCCCGCCGGGTGGCCATGGCCACGCGCCCGCGCGGGCGGCAACGGTTTCACGTTGACGTCGAATGGCGGCGGGCGATAACGCTGAACCCCGGGAAGCGGCATCGCCTGACAGATCGTTTGATCCGGATCTCTCCCCGGTCACGTCGGAAAGCCAGTCCAGCATGCGAAAGCCACAGCCGCGGCCAGCAGAGACGGCACGTTCCGCAACAGCTGCGCATTCGCGGACCGCGCGGCAGCCGGCGGCTGCGCGAAGCGATTCCCCGGTGGTTGCCATCGGCGCGTCGGCGGGCGGCCTCGATGCCTGCCGGCATCTCCTGAATGCCCTGCCGCCCGCCCCGGGCATGGCGTTCATCCTGGTTCAGCATCTCGACCCGAGCCACCCCAGCATGATGGTCGATCTGCTCGCCACCGCCACCCCGATGCCGGTGTGCCAGGCCACCGAGGGCATGCAAATTGCCCGCAATCATCTCTATGTTATTCCACCCGCCACCTATCTCTCGCTCGGCGGCGGCGCGCTGCATGTCTCGCCGCCGGAGGCCCGTCACGGCCTGCGGCTGCCATTCGACCACCTGCTGCACGCTCTGGCGGCCGAATACGGCGCGGGCGGCATCGCCGTCGTCCTGTCCGGCACCGGCGCCGACGGCAGCCTCGGAGTCAGGGCCGTGAAGGAGCGGGGCGGCCTGGTCATCGTCCAGGATCCCGACGAGGCCGCCTATGACGGCATGCCGCGCAGTGCCATCGCCACCGGCGTGGTGGATCGCGTGCTGAAGCTGCGCGAGATGCCGCTCGCCCTCGCCGAACGCGCCCGGTCCGCCGCCGCCCGCCCCGCCGCCCCGGCCCCGCACCCGCCACATCGCCAGCAACAGGACCACGACCAGGAAGCGCAACTCGCCACCATCGTCGAGCTCCTGCGCCGCCGCACCGAGCATGACTTCACCCTCTACAAGCCCGGCACGCTGCGCCGCCGCATCGAGCGGCGCATGGGCATGGCCCGCCTAGGCAGCGGCGAGATGGCTCGCTATCTGGAGATTCTGCGCGCCGAGCCGGACGAGCTGCGCCTGCTGGCCAAGGACCTGCTCATCAACGTCACCAGCTTCTTCCGCGACCCGAAAGTGTTCAACGTCGTCGCCAAACAGGTCATTCCGGGGCTGCTCCGCGACCACACTTCCGACCAGCCGATCCGCATCTGGGTCGCCGGCTGCAGCACCGGCGAGGAAACCTATTCGCTGCTGATGCTGTTCCGCGAGGCGATGACCGCCGCCAACCTCAATCTGAAGCTTCAGGTCTTCGCCTCCGACGTCGATCCCGACGCCATCGCCGCCGCGCGCGAGGGGCTGTACCCCGAGACCATCGCCGCGGACGTGTCTCCGCAGCGCCTGTCCCGTTTCTTCGTGAAGGAGGAGCGCGGCTTTCGCATCGCGCCGGAGCTGCGCACCGTCGTCGTGTTCACCGTGCAGGATGTGCTCGCCGACCCGCCCTTCTCGCGCCTTGACATGGTCTCCTGCCGCAACCTGCTGATCTACATGCTGCCGGAAGCACAGGCGAAAATCGTTTCGCTGTTTCATTTCGCCCTGCGCGAGCGCGGCATCCTGATGCTCGGCACCGCCGAGACGATCGGCGGCCTGGAGGGCAGGTTCGAGCCGATCGCCGAGCCCGAGCGGCTCTACCGCCACATCCGCCTCGCACGGGCGGGCGAACTCGGCCGCCTGCTGGCCCCCCCCGACGCCAGCCGGCCGCCGCCACGCCCCTGGCCCGATCAGGGGGCACCCTCGCGCGACCTCCAGCTCGCCGAGCTGTGCCGCCGGGTGGTGCTCGAAACCTTTGCGCCTGCCTGCGTGTTGACCACGCGCAACTACGAATACCTCTATTCGCTGGGCCCGGTGGACCGCTATCTGCGCGTGGCTCCCGGCGCTCCCACGCACGACCTGCTCGCCATGGTGCGGCCGGGCCTGCGCACCCGCATCCGCGCCGCCGTGCACGAGGCGACTGAGACCGGCGCCCGCGCCCTCACGGCCGGCGGCGGCGGCGGCGCCGCCGGCCACTTCTCGATCGCCGTCCAGCCCGTGCAGAACGAGGGCGAGGCGCTGTTGCTGATCTGCTTCCTCGATGAGCCGGTGCGCGAAGCCCCGCCCGGCCGGCCTGCCATCGCCGGCGAGAGCCGCCAGATCGCCGAGCTGGAACAGGAGCTCGTCGCCACCGACGCGGAGCTGCAGGGCGCCATCCGCAACATGGAGATCGCCGCCGACGAACAGCGCATCGCCCACGAGGAAGCCCTGTCCATCAATGAGGAATTCCAGTCGACCAACGAGGAGCTGCTGACCTCGAAGGAAGAGCTGCAATCCCTCAACGAGGAATTGACCGCCCTCAACACGCAGTTGCAGGAAACCCTGGAGCAGCAGCGCACCACCTCGAACGACCTGCAGAACATCCTCTACAGCACCAACGTCGCGACCCTGTTTCTCGACCGCGCCCTCAAGATCCGCTTCTTCACCCCTGCCACGCGATCCCTCTTCAACGTGATGCCGCACGACATCGGCCGTCCGTTGCGCGATCTCGCCTCGCTCGCCACCGATCACGCGCTGCCGGCGGACGCGCGCCAGGCGCTCGACGGGGGCACGCCGATCGACCGCGAGGTCGAGACCGAGGCCGGCATCTGGTTCGCCCGTCGCATCCTGCCCTACCGCACCGAGGACAACGCCATCGAGGGCGTCGTCATCACCTTCACCGACGTCACCGACAGCAGGCGCGTCGCCGACGCCGCGCAGAGCGCCCGCAGCCAGGCGGAGCTCGCGAACGTCGCGAAATCGCGCTTCCTGGCCGCCGCCAGCCACGACCTGCGCCAGCCCCTGCAATCGATCGCGCTGGTGCAGGGGCTGCTGGCGCAGGTCGTCAGGGGCGAGCGCGCGCAGACCCTGGTCGCGCGGCTCGATGACACACTGGGCGCGATGTCGGGCATGTTGAACGCGCTGCTCGACATCAACCAGCTCGAGGTCGGCGCCGTGCAGCCCGCGATCGTCGCTGTGCCGGTCGACGAGGTTCTCGACGGGCTGAAGGCGGAGTTCGTCTATCACGCCGAGGCACGCGGCCTGGCGCTGCGCGTGATGCCCTGCGGCCTCACCATCGAGACCGACCCGCGCCTGCTCAGCCAGATGATCCGCAACCTGCTCTCCAACGCGGTGAAGTACACCGAGCGCGGCCGGCTGCTGCTCGGCTGCCGCCGCCACGCCAACCGGCTGAGCATCGAGGTCTGGGACACCGGCATCGGCATTCCGCCATCGGAACTGCACGCGATCTTCGACGAGTATCACCAGCTCGCCAATCCCGCCCGCGAACGCGCCCGCGGCCTCGGGCTGGGCCTCGCGATCGTGCAGCGCCTCGGCGTCCTGCTCGGGCATCCGGTCCAGGTCCGCTCGCGCCCGGGCCGTGGCTCGGTCTTTGCCGTGGAGGTGCCGCTGGCGGCGGTGGCGGCGGCGCCCGGCCAGGCGGCGCGCGACGACGCTAATGGCGGAGCGGGCGCGCCGCTGCACACCGGCGCGATCCTGGTCGTCGAGGACGATCCAGACGTCGGCGACTTGCTGCGCCTGCTGCTCGAGAACGCGGGGCACCGCGTCACCCGCGCCGCCGACGCCGCCGCGGCACTCGCGCTAGTGCGGCGCGGCGAGATCCGACCCGACCTGGTGGTGGCCGACTACAACCTGCCGGATGGCATGGACGGCCTGCAGCTGACCGCCGTGCTGCGCCTGGAACTGCGCCGCCAGATCCCGGTCATCATTCTGACCGGCGACATCCTGGCCGGCACCGTCCGTGCCGTCGCGCGCGCGGAATGCGTGCAGCTCTACAAGCCGGTGCAGGCGCGCCAGCTCACCCAGACCATCCAGCGCCTGCTGCCGGCCGCGCCCGAACGGCGGCCCTCTTCGTCACCGGCGGCGCGCGCCGGGCCGGTGATCTTCGTCGTCGACGACGACCAGCACATTCGCGACGAGATCCGCTCTGTGCTCGAGGCTGAGGGCAGAGCGGTCGAGGACTATGCCTCGGGCGAGGCCTTCCTCGCCGCCTACCGTCCGCACGACGAGGCGTGCCTGCTGCTCGACGCCAAGCTTCCCGGCATCAGCGGGCTCGACGTTCTGCACCGGCTGCGCTCGACCGGTGCCGCCCTGCCCACCGTCATGATCACCGGCGTCGGCGACGTCGCGATGGTGGTCGAAGCGATGAAGCAGGGCGCGCTCGACCTGGTCGAGAAGCCGGTCAGCCGCCCCGAGTTGCTCGGGTGCGTCGCCGCCGCCCTGGAATGCGCGCACGACGCCAGCGCGCGCATCGCCCGGCGTGCCGCGGCGGCGGCCCAGGTCGCGGCCCTGACCGGCCGCCAGTGCGAGATCATGAACCTGGTGCTCGCCGGCCATCCGAGCAAGAATATCGCCGCCGATCTCGGCATCAGCCAGCGCACGGTCGAGAACCACCGCGCCGAGATCATGAAGCGCACGGGTGCCCGCTCCCTGCCCGAACTCGCCAGGCTCGCGGTCGCCGCGTCGCAAGAAAATACCGCCGCGGCGCCCGGGACGGCCATCGCCCTCGCGACGCCGCCCAGCACCCCGGGGAAGGCGGTGCCGCCGCGTCCCTAGGCCGGCCCGCAACCGGCGCCGCCGATCGCGCCCCGTCGCGCCCCTCGAAGGGGCGGATCGCCCCCGGGCAAACCCACCCCATCGCGAGGCAGCATATGCGAATCCGTGTCGGATACGAACTGGTCTACGATTGCCCGCAGCCCACGCCGATGATGCTGATGCTGCATGTACATCACGCGCGCGCCCCCGACATCGTCATCGCCGACCAGATCGCCACCGCGCCGGCGCTGCCCATTGCGTCCTATCGCGACGGCTTCGGCAATTGGTGCACCCGCCTCGTCGCCCCCGCCGGCCGCACGCGCATCGCCAGCACCGCGGTGCTGAACGAATCCGGCATGCCCGATCCCGTCTTCCCCGCGGCGCGCCAGCACGCCGTGCAGGACCTGCCGGCGGAGGTGCTGGTCTTCCTGCTGGGCAGCCGCTACTGCGAGACCGATCAGCTGATGCAGACCGCCTGGCAGTTGTTCGGCCAGAGCCCCACGGGCTGGGGCCGCGTGCAGGCGATCTGCGACTTCGTGCACGCCCATATTGCGTTCGACTATGCCGCCGCCCGCCCGACCCGCACCGCGCTCGAGGCCTTCAACGACCGGCGCGGCGTCTGCCGCGACTACGCACACTTGGCGGTGGCGTTCTGCCGCTGCATGAACATCCCCGCGCGCTACTGCACCGGCTATCTCGGCGACATCGCCGTGCCGCCGCCGCACGGCCCGATGGACTTCGCCGCTTGGTTCGAGGCCTATCTCGATGGCGGCTGGCACGTCTTCGACCCCCGCAACAACGTGCCGCGCATCGGACGTGTGCTGATGGCCCGCGGCCGCGACGCGGTGGACGTCGCGATCAGCAACACATTCGGCCCGAACACGCTGACCAGCTTCACGGTCTGGACCGACGAAATATAGCCGCCGGTCACCGCGAGCCGGGGCGCCAGGTTGTGTTTCGGCGTGGAAAAAGGACGTCATTGGAGGGGTGATCGGCGTCAAACGGGGACCCCGCTGGTAACGGGGTTCACGATGGCTCTCGGGATGAGCGGGGGCCATGATCGGGATGCTGGTGGTGGAGACGGCCGCGAAGATCCGGCAGGCGTATTTTGTGCAAGGCAAGGCGATCAAGGCGATCTGCCGCGAAGCCCAGCCGCGAGCGGCTGACGCTAATCCGGATCTTCGAGACCTTGCGCGGACGGGGCTACGAGGGCGGTTACGATGCGGTCCGGCGTTAGGCCCGCGGCTGGTGGCGCGATCGGGCATCGGCGTCGGTTTCGGCCTTTGTCTCGCTGAGCTTTGCGCCGGGCGAGGCCTACCAGTTCGACTGGAGCCACGAGATCGTGCTGATCAACGGGGTGACGGCAATGGCCAAGGTGGCGCATGTCCGGCTGTGCCACAGCCGGATGCCGTTTGTGCGTGCCTATCCGCGCGAGACCCAGGAGATGGTCTTCGACGCGCACGATCGGGCATTCGGGTTCTTCAAGGGTGCCGGCACGTGCGGCATCTACGACAACATGAAGACCGCGGTGGAGACGATCTTTGTCGGCCGCGAACGCGCCTACAATCGGCGCTTCCTGCAAATGCGCAGCCACTACCTAGTCGATCCGGTCGCCTGCACGCCGGCATCGGGCTGGGAAAAGGGGCAAGCGGAGAACCAGGTGGGTCTGGTGCGCGAGCGATTCTTGACGCCGCGGGTGCGGGTGAAGAGCCTCGAGGAATTGAACGCGTGGCTGCTCGATCAGTGCATGGCCTATGCCCGTGCGCATCGTCACCCGGAGATGCGTGAGCGGACAATCTGGGAGATGTTCGAGGTGGAGCGGGCGAGCCTGGTGCCATATGGCGGCCGCTTCGACGGGTTCCACCCGGTTCCGGCGTCGGTCTCCAAGACCTGTCTGGTGAGGTTCGACAACAACAGATACTCGGTGGCGGCCAGCGCTGTCGGCCGGCCGGTCGGGATCCGCGCCTATGCGGACCGGATCGAGCTGCGTCAGGCCGGGCATGTGGTCGGCCAGCATCACCGCTGCTTCGGGCGCGACCAGACGGTGTTCGACGCCGGTACTATGCCGGTGCTGGCGCGCAAGCTGGGCGCACTGAGGAACGGTGCGCCGTTCAAGGACTGTGTGCTGCCGGCCCGACCACGGCAGATCCGCCGCAAACTCACCGACTCGGCCGACGGCGACCGCCAGATGGTCAAGATCCTGACCGCCGTGCTGAGGGACGGGCTGCCAGCCGTGGAGGCCGCCCGCCAGGAAGCGCTGCGCGACGGGGTCCACTCGGCCGACGTCGTCATTAACATTCTGGCGCGTCCCCGCGAGCCCGCGCCCCCGGCCACCATCATGACCCCGGACGCGCTGCGGCTGCGCCACGCGCCGGCGGCCGATTGCACCCGTTATGACCGTCTCAGGAGACCGTCGGATGGAGCGAAGCGAGATCCTGACCGCCATGGACGAGTTGAAGCTCTATGGCATGAAGGCGGCGTATGACGAGATCATCGCCACGGCGGTCAAGCGCCAGCACGAACCCGCCCGCGTCGTCGGCGATCTGCTGACCGCGGAGATCAACGAGAAGCAGGCGAGGTCGATCCGATACCAGATCGCCATGGCCAAGTTGCCACTGGCCAAGGATGTCGCGGACTTCACATGCGGCAGCACCCCAATCAACGCGGGGGGCTAGTGCATGATCTTGCCAGCCGCAACGTCCTCGACCACCAGCGCAATGTCGTGCTGGTTGGCGGGACCGGCACCGGCAAGACACATCTGGCGATCGCCATGGCGCGGGCGCTGATCCGCGACGGCAAGCGCGGCCGGTTCTTCAACGCCGTCGCACTGGTCAACAAGCTGGAAGCCGAGGGCCGCGCCGGCCGGCAGAGCCGAATGGCCGAGTATCTGTGCCGCGTGGACTTCATCGTGCTGGACGAACTAGGCTATCGGCCGTTCGCCCAGTCCGGCGGTCAGTTGCTGTTCCACCTGATCAGCCGCCTCTACGAGCAGACCTCGATTATCGTGACAACCAACTTGGCGTTCGGTGAATGGCCCAGCGTGTTCGGCGACGCCAAAACGACGACCGCGCTGCTGGACCAGCTGACCCATCATTGCGACATCCTCGAAACCGGCAACCAGAGCTGGCGGTTCAAGAACCGTGCCTGAGAGCCCCAACAATCAGGCCGCAGACGCTGCTGGCCGCCCCTCCGCCTTCGGCTCCCCGGCGACCAGCAGCGTCAAACCTCGAACACCGCAAGGGGGTCCCTTTTGGACGCCGATGAAGGGTCCCTTTTGCGAACCGATTGACATTCATGGGTGATCAGTCTGCTACCGCACCTCCCAGCAGATCTGCCGCGCCGCGCATCACTTCCTGCCCGCCATCCTGCGCGACAACGACGGGCTGGAGAACGAACGCCGCGGTTTCTCTCAGTCTTTGACGGCGCGGTGCCCGGGATCAAACCGGTCGCCCCACGACCGAGGCTTGGCTCGCCGCGGGAATAGCTCCCGCGAAGCCGGCCTCTTCGTCCGCGCCCCGGAGCTTGTCCCCCGCGCCTGCGCCGCGATCGCCGGTCTGCCCGGCGCCGATGCCATGACAACCTGCCCCATGAGCCTGGCCAAAGGCCCGGGGTTTCGCGCCGTTGTCATCATGGCCTGCGATGACGGCATCCTGCTCCTCAACGATCGCATCGCCGACGCCGCAGACGGAGCGGAACTGGACGACATCTACGACACCGAGCGCCGCCTCCTCTACGTCGCCTGCACCCGCGAGCATCTGCTCCTCACCGGTATCATTCCTATTTCGGAATGTCGTGCCGACTTTAGCCATTGAGGTGAGGAGCAACCCGACTGAGGTGGTTCCCATTAC
>JAJXSZ010000015.1 GCA_021784255.1 Pseudomonadota bacterium
GAATGCGGCGCCGGCGCGCGCGGCGAACGCCCTGGCGTCGGGCAGCAGCAGCGGACGATAGACCAGAAACATCGGCCGGCCGTCGACGCGGATATAGCGCGGATCGGCCGCCTGCTCGACCGCATCGGCAATGACCGAGTCGAGTGTTGCGTCATCGTAACGTTGTTCCAGCAGGATCTCGCGCTCGCCGCCGTCCCAGTGGCGCGTCCAGTTCTCGTTGGCCCAGCACAGGCACCAGCGGAACGGCAGCTGCGGGTTGGCGCGCACCGTCTCCAGCGGCCGGGTCAGCACCCGTCGCGCTCCGAAATTATAGGAATAGACGACGAAACCTTCGATCCCATAGCGCGCGGCGAGGGACGCCTGGCGTGCCAGCGCCGCCGGCGAGGTGAGGTCGTAGTAGCCGAGATCCGCGGGCAGATGCGGCTGATAGTGGCGGGTGTGGCTCGGCCGCGCACGGGTGACGTTGTGCCACTCGGTGAAGCCCGCCCCCCACCACAGATCGTTTTCCGGCGTCGGGTGGAATTGCGGCAGGTAGAAGGCGAGCACGCGCACCTTGTGCCGGGCCGCGAGCACCTCGCCCCAGCGCTCGAGCAGCTTCTGCTGGTTGGCGCGGATCGCGGCGACGCGACGCGCCTCGCTCGTCCGCCCGGTGCTGACCGAAAGCCGATGCACGACGACCGCGGCGGCGACGTAGCGGATGCGCAGCCCCTTGTGGGCGAGCCGAAGGCAGAGATCCGCGTCCTCGCAATAGGCGGGCGCGAAATCCGGGTCGAACAGGCGTGCGCCGACGGCCGCACGGCGCACCAGCAGCGCCGCACCGGAACAATAGGCGACGTCGCGGTCATGGCAGTAGCCGGGCTCGCGTGGATCGGCGAACAGGCCCACCATCCTGCTCTCGCCGTTGGGCAGCAGGGTGCAGCCCGCCTCCTGCAGCCGGCCATCGGCATAGAGCAGCTTGGCGCCGGCGGCGCCGATCGTCGCGTCGGCCTCGAGCGCGCCGACCAGCGCGTCGATCGCACCTGGTTCCGGTTGCGTATCATTGTTGAGCAGCAACACATAGTCGCCGCGGCAACTTTCGAAGCCGGCATTGCAGGCGGCGATGAAGCCGCCATTCCTGGCCTGGCGCAGCAGGCGCATGCCGCTGACCTGCGACAGTGCCGCGGCGGCAGGGTCGCTCGACGCATCGTCGACCAGCACGACCTCGAACGGCGTGTCCGGCGGGCTCGCCGCCAGCGCCATCAGGCATTCGACGGTGATGCCGATCTCGTTATAGACCGGGATCAGGATCGAGACCCGCGGCCGGGCCGAGGCGGCAAAGGCGAGGGATCGCAGCTCCTCGGCCGGGTCCTCACAGACGAACAGCGCCGGCGGCGTGATGCGCACGGCTTCCTTGCGCGCCTGCTGGCGTTCGGCCAGCAGGGCGTGAATGGCCGCGCCGTCACGCAGCAGCGTATCGCGGTCCTGCGCCGGAACGCGCCCCCCCGCGGACGCCGCGAGCGCGGCCTGCGCCCCCGGTTGCGCCGCCTCGGCACGCAGCACCCGCGCTTCCGCCCGTCCGCGCGTGAGATAGTGGCGCAACGGCGCCATCTTCGCCGCAGCGACATCCGGATAGCGGCGCCAGTAGTCGCGGGCGTCGAAACCCGGCCCCGGCGAGCGTCCCTCGGCATCGCCCCCGACGATGAAATGACGCAGCGCGCCATAGGGATCGCGCGGCACATCCAGGTTGCGCTGGGCATACCAGGCGGGATCGAACAGGGCGTTGGGTCGCTGCGCGGCCCAGATCCCCTTGAGCAGGAAGGATCGCAACAGGCCGTGCGCCGGCGCGTCCGCGCCCAGCTCCTCGCGGTAGAAGACGGGGTCGAAATACGGGCCGGGCCGGGCGAGGTCGAGCTCCAGCAGTTCGACCAGCTTGTCGAGCGATGGCGGCGCGCCGAAAATGGCCGGGTCCTGCTCCAGCAGCCACGGCAGATCGACGAGCGGATGCGGCGAGCGCGCCGCGGCGAAGCCGGTGTCGAGGAAATGCAGGAGCGGATCGGTGCCGTCCTGCATCAATTCGGGATTGGTGGCGAGGTAGAAGATCGGGTCGAAATAAGGCGACAGCACCGGCCGGCGGCGCAGCGGCAGCGCCAGGTAGCGTCGCACCGTGCCGAGATCGGCGCGCGTGCCGCCGAGGGCCGCGCGATAGGTCGCCTCGTCCACGAACGACAGGCACAGCAGCCGGTGGACGCGCATGAGCTCGTTCATGCGCCCGCGATCCGCCTCATGCTCGGCGCGCTGTTGGTGGGCGCGGCGCCGCCGCCTCAGATCCGCGCGTCGTCACGCAGCACCGAAAACCACGACTCGATCGCCTCGAGCAGGGCCGGATTGGGAACACGCCCCTCGGCGATGCCGGCGCGCATGTAGTGCTCCGTGCCCGAGGCAACGTCGCCGCGCAGGATCGCCTGCGCCACGTCCGGGTAGGTGGTCGTGTAATAGGCTTCGTCCACCTCCGGACGGCTGGCGATCCGGCCCTCCAGAAAACCCACCTCGACGAAATGGGTGCGCAGGTCCCGGATCGCGCCCGCGCCATGCGCGTCGGCGAGATCCGGGTAGTTCGAGAGATAGAACGTCTCGTCGAACGGCAGGGAGGCGGCAAGCGTCATCAGCAGCTTGCGCAACAGCCGCGCATCGATGGCGATCTTGGCCCGGGTGCCGATCCGGTCCCGCCCGACGCGCAGCGCCTGGAGGATGAGGTCGATATGCGGCACGTAAGGCGTCTCGGTCACTTGGCCCTCGGCAGCGGTCTGGAACGGAACAGCGGCGAAGCCGCAACCCGTGGTTGCAATTTAGCGGCCATGCCGCACCGCGGCAACGTATGATCGGCGGGATCGGAGCCGATTCGTAACGGCGTGGAACCGTCACCGCGGCGGGCGTCCTTCCGGCTCATCGCGCGGGCATCATCCTTCCGGCACTGCCGGCAGGCCCAGCGAGACCCGCTCGGCCTCCGTCATGCCATAGGTCTCGCGCCCCCAGCTGATGCCCTCGCGCAGCACGCGCGCCGGCACCCCGGCGGCCGCGGCGAAGCGCGGCACGCTGCCTTTCACGAGTGCCCGCGCGCCGATGATGGAGCCCATCCCGATCCGGCTGACGCCTTGCAGCAGCGCGTCCTGGCCGAGCCAGACATGGCGCTCGAGGATGGTGTCGACGGGGTCGCGGCCGATCCGCCGGCCGCCCGCGATCTCGTGCATCGCATGCATGTCGTGGTTGCGGATCCAGACCCCGGCGGAAATCAGCGCGTCGTCGCCGATCACCACGCCCTGGCCCGTTCCCTCGATCTCCATCGAGCAGCCGACGGCGGACCCGCCCTCGCCCCAGAGCAGGAACTGGCGGTCGGAGCGAAGAAAGACGTCCGGCAGCGACACGTAGGCATCGCCGATCGCGGCAAACAGCACCGCCGCATCCGAGCCCAGCATGCGAATGCTGGCGTAAAGCTGCCCGCCAGCGGAACGATTATCGAAAAACAGGAGATTGTCGCGCCCGCCGGTCTGCACCCGGACCCGTCCGATCGGACGCTCGGGGTCGGTGACCACGATCGTCAGATCGCGATCGCCGACGGCTTCGATGCCAAGCGCCCGGACCTCCGCATCGCCGGCGGCGAACAGCAAGATCGGGCAGCCGTCGTAGCTTTGCGCATTGAGCGATGTCACGGCCGGATCGAGGGCCGCGAGCAGGCTGGCTTCCGTCTCGGCATGCAGTCCCGGAACCATTCACGTCTCCGTCCCGCGGCGTGAGCGCAAATCCCGGTGGCCGCTCCGGTTTTGTGACGCATCCGGCACGCGCGGCCAAGGGGCGCCACGGCCATTTTCGCCCATCCAGGTTGCCCGGCGGCCGGCGGACTGCCACAAGCGGCGTCGCGACAACAGCGGATACGCCGGGCGATGCGGATCTTGGTCACGGGAGGCTGCGGTTTCATCGGTTCGGCCGTGATCCGCCACCTGCTTGCGTCCACGGCGCACGAGATCGTGACCGTCGACAAGATGACCTATGCCGCCTCGCCCGAGGCGATCGCCGTCGCGCAGGGCAGCGCACGCCACCGGCTGGTGGTGGCCGACATCGCCGACATCGACGCCATGCGCGCCGTCTTCGCGACCTCGCGCCCGGACGCGGTGATGCATCTGGCCGCGGAGACCCATGTCGACCGTTCGATCGACGGTCCCGGCCCGTTCATCCAGACCAATGTGGTCGGCACGCTGAGCCTGCTCGAGGTCGCGCGCGAGCACTGGCGCACGTTGGACGAGCCGGGCCGCGCCGCTTTCCGCTTCCACCACATCTCCACCGACGAGGTCTTCGGCGCGCTCGGCGCGGGCGAGCCTCCCTTCACCGAGGCGACGCCCTACGATCCGCGCAGCCCCTACTCGGCAAGCAAGGCCGCCGCCGATCACCTGGTGCGGGCGTGGCGGCACACCTACGGCCTGCCGACGCTGGTTTCCAACACCGCCAATAACTACGGCCCGTGGCAGTTTCCGGAGAAGCTGATTCCCCTGGTGCTGATCGCCGCGCTCGAGGGGCGCCCGATCCCGGTCTACGGCGATGGCTCGAACCGGCGCGACTGGATCCATGTCGAGGATCACGCGGCGGCGCTGGTCGCGGTGCTGGAGCGCGGCGAGCCCGGCGCGACCTACGCGATCGGCGCCCGCCAGCCGCGCAGCAATCTGCAGGTCGTGGAAGCGGTCTGCGCCGAACTCGACCGGCGCCAGCCGGACCCCGCGGGGCCGCGGCGGCGCCTGCTCAGCTTCGTCGCCGACCGCCCCGGTCACGATTTCCGTTACGAGATCGACCCGTCCTTCGCGACCGAAGCGCTCGAGCTCGCGCCGATGCGCGACTTCGAGACCGGGCTCGGCGAGACCATCGACTGGTACCTCGCCAACCGCGCCTGGTGGGAGCAGCTGCGCGCGCGCGGCGCCGGCGAACGGCTCGGGCTCAGGGGGGCCGCATGAAGGGTATTCTGCTGGCCGGCGGCTCGGGCACGCGCCTGCATCCGATGACGCGCGCGGCGTCCAAGCAGATGCTGCCGATCTACGACAAGCCGATGATCTACTACCCGCTCTCGGTGCTGATGCTGGCCGGCATCCGCGAGATCATGGTGATCTCGACCCCGGAGGATCTGCCGCAGTTCCGCCGCCTGCTCGGCAGCGGCGAGGAGATCGGCGTCAGCTTCGCCTATGCGGAGCAGCCGAAGCCCGAGGGCCTGGCCCAGGCTTTCCATATCGGCAGGGACTGGATCGCCGGCGATGCCTGCGCGCTCGCACTCGGCGACAACCTGGTGTTCGGCGAGCATCTCTCGCGCCTCCTGCGCGCCGCCGCGGCGCGCCAGAGCGGCGCCACCGTGTTCGCCTACCAGGTGCGCGACCCGGAACGATACGGTGTCATTACGATGGACGCGGACGGCACGCCGCTCGCCATCGTCGAAAAGCCGCCGGTCCCACCATCGAACTGGGCGGTGATCGGGCTCTATTTCTACGACCGGCGTGTCTGCGACCTGGCGGCCCGGGTGCGTCCGTCGGCGCGCGGCGAGTTCGAGATCACCGACGTCAACCGTCTCTACCTCGAGATGGGCGAGCTCAACGTCGAGAAGCTGGGCCGGGGCGCGGCATGGCTCGACGCCGGCACGCCGGACTCGCTGCTGCAGGCGGCCACCTTCGTGCAGACGATCCAGGCGCGCCAGGGCATGCTGGTGGGCTGCCCCGAGGAGGTCGCGTTCCGCATGGGCTGGATCGACGCCGAGCGGCTCGCCGCGCATGCAAGCCGGCTGCACAAGACGGAACTCGGCCGCGTGCTGACGCTGCTCGCGCGCGGGGAGCTGGAATAGCGGTGCGCACCGAGCGTCTCGCCATCCCCGACGTGATCCTGGCGCACCCGCCACGCTTCGCGGATTCGCGCGGCTGGTTCAGCGAGGCGTGGAACGCCGAGCGCTTCGCCGCCGCCGGCATCGCCGGTCCGTTCGTCCAGGACAACCAGAGCTTCTCGGCGCGGCGCGGCACGGTGCGCGGCCTGCACTGCCAGGTCGGGGCGAACGCGCAGGGCAAGCTGGTCCGCGTCCTGGCCGGACGCATCTGGGACGTGGCGGTGGATGTGCGGCACGGCTCGCCGACCTTCGGCCAGCACGTCGCCGCCGAGCTTTCCGCCGGGAACGGCGCGCAGCTGTGGATCCCGGCCGGCTTCCTGCACGGATTCTGCACCCTCGAGCCGGGGAGCGAGGTGCTCTACAAAGTCACCGCGCCCTATGACCGCGAGGCCGAGCGGGGCGTGATCTGGAACGATGCCCGGCTCGCGCTGCCATGGCCGGTCGCGGCGGGCGAAGCGGTCCTGTCGGACAAGGACGCGGCGCTGCCGGCACTCGGCACGGAGCCGTGGTCGCGGATGTGAGCCGGATCCTCGTCACCGGCGCGAACGGACAGGTCGGGGGCGCCATCGCGCGGGCGCGGCCGGAGGCGATCGCGTTCGGCCGGGACAGGCTCGATTTCGACCGCCCGGCGACGATCGCCGCCGCGCTCGAGGCGCATGCGCCCGGCCTGGTGATCAACGCCGCCGCCTATACCGCCGTGGACCAGGCGGAGACGGATGCCGCGGCGGCGATGCGGGCCAACCGGGACGGTCCGGCCGAGCTTGCCCGGTGCTGCGCCGGGCGCGGCATCCCGCTGATCCACGTCTCGACCGACTACGTGTTCGACGGCACCAAGGGCGCGCCCTATGTCGAGACCGACCCGACCGCGCCCACCGGAGTCTACGGCGCCTCCAAGCGCGCCGGAGAGGAGGCGGTGCTCGCCTCCGGGGCGCGGGCGGTGATCGTGCGCACGGCCTGGGTGTTTTCGGCGACGGGGCGCAACTTCGTCCGCACGCTGGTCGGAGCCGCCGCGCGCAACCCGACGCTGCGGGTGGTCGCCGACCAGCTTGGCTGTCCCACCGCCGCCCCGGATCTCGCGCAGGTGCTGCTCGGCATCGCCGACCGCCTGGCCAGCGGCTGGCGCGACGGCTATCGGGGCATCGTCCACGCCGCGGGCAGCGGCGCCACGACCTGGCACGGGCTCGCCGTGGCGCTGTTCGAGGAACGCGCGAAGCGGGGCGAAGCGATGCCCGGGATCGTGCCGATCCCCACCGCCGCGTGGCCGACGCCGGTGCGCCGCCCCGCCGATTCGCGGCTCGACCAGGCGCTGTTGCTGGCGCGGTTCGGGCTGGCGATGCCGCCCTGGCGCGACGGGCTGGCGAGGGTGGTGGAACAGCTTTGACCGCAGCCACCACCGCGGCTGGCGCCGCGAGCAGGGCGGACGCCGTGAGCAGGGGCGGCAAGGTCGCCGTCCTGCTCGCGACACGGGACGGGGCGCGTTTCCTGCCCGAGCAACTGGCCAGTATCGAGGCGCAGAGCTACCCATGGGAACTCTGGTGGCGAGACGACGGCTCGCGCGACGCAACGGTCGCCCTGCTCGCCGGACGCGGCCGCCGGGTGGATGACCCCGAGGTCCTCGGCGCGCCCGGCTCCTTCTTCGCGCTGCTGCGCGCGGCGGCACCGACGCTGGCGCCCGGCGATTGCGTGGCCTTCGCCGACCAGGACGATGTCTGGCTGCCGGAGAAACTCGCGCGCGGGGCAGCAGCACTCGCCCAGGTGCCGCCAGCGCGCCCGGCGATCTACGCCGCGCGGCAGGTCTATACCGACGCGGCGCTGCATCGCCTCGGCGTCTCGGCGCGGGTCCACACTCCGGGATTTCCGGCGGCCCTGACGCAGAACCTGGCGATCGGCTGCACCGTGATGCTCAACGCGGCGGCGGCGAGGCTGGTGGCGGCGAGCCACCCGCCGGCGCTGACGCTGCACGACTGGTGGAGCTACATCCTGGTGACCGCCGCCGGCGGCGCGTTTCTGTGGGACGACGAGGCGGTGGTGCTGTACCGTCAGCACCCAGGCAATCTGGTCGGAGCACCGCTCGGACCATGGCGCCGCGGCCTGGCGGCGCTGCGCCGCGGGCCCGGGCGCTTCATGCGGGTGATGCGTGCGCACCTCGCGGCGCTGGAGGCGGATGCGGCGCTCATCACGCCGGACGCCCGGGCGAGGGTCGCCGCACTCTCCGGCGCGCTCGCGGGCCGAGGCGTGACACGGGCGAAAGCACTGGCGACGCCGGGCCTGCATCGCCAGAGTCGGTTCGAGGACTGGGTTTTCCGCCTCTGGTTCCTGATCGGCTGAACGCGACCGCGCCCGGCTGGATCAGGCCCAGGGGATCAGGCCCAGGGAGACCGAGACCCGGGGATCAGGCCCGGGCGCGCCGGCGCAGCCGCAGCACGCCAAGCCCCACCAGGCCGACCCCCAGCAGCGTCACCGATGCCGGTTCCGGCACCGAATTGTTGCCCAGACCCAGCGTTGCCCCGGCGCTCACGACGATGACGTCGCCGTAGGTGCGGTCCGTCACCAGGTAATAGGGGTCGCTGGCGTTGAGGAGATTCACCGATTCGAGCGCGCAATTGCCGGCCACGTTGCCGCAGCCGCTGTTGCGGTACTGCTTGACCAGATTCCAGCCGGTCGGCGTGCCGGAAAACGGCAGCAGGCCGGTCGAGGAATTATTCATGTCGCCGACGAAATTCTGCGCCTGGGTGCTGGTCAGGCCGAAGATCTTGAAGCCTTCGCCGCCGTTGGCGTTGGTCTGCAGGGAACCGATCGTGAGGTTGGTCAGCGAGTACCCGCCCGGCAGCTTCGACGCATCGATCAGCACCGCCTCGTTGTGCTGGATCTCGGCGTCGGGATTGCCGCCGGGGATGGAGTTGTAGGTGACGCCGATGCCGGACTCGCCGTAGGGGTAGGGAGGGGTTTTCTTGTCCGTGAGCTGCACCGCGGTCGGCGAGTTCAGCGTTCCGTTGGTCGGTGTGTTGTTGATCGAACCGGTCGTCGAGAACGCCGAGAGAATCAGCGGCACGCCACCGGAATTGGAGGAAAACGTCGCCTGCCCGTAGCCGATGCTGCCGGTGTTGCAGCCGGTGGTGCAATTGAGCGTTCCGGCGGCGCCGGTGTAGGTGTCGATCCCGAAGGTCCACGTCTCCGTCGTCGGCAGCGCAAGCGCAGGCCCGGCCGTCAGAGCACCCAATACCAGCGTCCCCGCCAGCAGCGTCGTGGTCCGCAGTGCCTTCATGACGTGTCGTCCTTGTCACCCCGGGCGAAGCCTGGCTGCCCTTCCGGAGTAATTAATCGACCCTCAGGCATTTGTCAAATTGATTTGCTGTAGCCATTTTTGAGATGTCGACAAGAGATCCGGACCGGCCCGCCCGGGAAACGGCCCGCCGCCCGGAACGGGCGTGGCCCTCGGCATCGCCATCCCCTATGGTTCTGGCCGCTATGGTTCCTGCCGCGGCGCCGATCCCCGACGCGCTCGGCGATCACGTGATCAACCAACCGCCAGACGGATATCAAACCGAGCAAATGGGGTCTTTTTTGACGCACGGCCGCCTCGTCCTCATCGTCAACGCGGCCGAGCCCGACGCGTTCGCGGTCACACCCCAGCAGTGGCAGGCCGCGATGCGGCGCGCCGGACAGCCGCGCTTCGGGGTCTGCTTCGCCACGGATGCCCAGCTCGCCACGGACGCAAAGGCTGCCGAGGCGCTGGCCACGGCCGAGATCGTCATCACCGGCACGGCGATCATGGCGCGCCTCCTGGCGCTGCCGATGCCGCGGCTGCGGACGGTTTTCCTCCTCGCCGCGGGGGTCGACCGGCTGGCCGGGCGGCCCTGGCCCGAGGGCGTGCGGCTGCTCAACAACCGCGGCGTCCATGGCGCCAAGCTGCACGACTACATTCTCTGGGCGCTGCTGGCGCTGCACCTGCGCATGCCGGCGCTCGGTGCTGCCCAGGCGGCGCGGCGCTGGCAGCCGATCTACACCCGCGCCATCGCCGGCAAGCGCCTGACCGTCCTCGGCACCGGCGATCTCGGCGGCGCGGCGGCGGGCGCCGGCCGGGCGCTGGGGATGCGGGTCACGGGGGTCAGCCGCCAGGGACGGGCGCATCCGGCATGCGAGCGCGTGCTGGCCAGCGCGGCGCTGGACACGGTGCTGCCGGAAACCGACGCGCTGGTGCTCGCCTGCCCGCTCACGCCAGCGACGCGCGGCCTGCTCGATGCGCGGCGGCTCGCGCTGCTGCCGGCGGGCGCGCAGGTGGTCAATGTCGGGCGCGGCGCCCTGCTCGACCAGGCCGCCCTGGTCGCCGCTCTGGCGACGGGCCGGCTCGGCGGCGCGGTACTCGACGTGACGGACCCGGAGCCGCCGCCGCCCGACGATCCGCTATGGTCCGCACCGAACCTAATCCTCACGCCGCATGTCTCGGCCGACGACCCGGCGATCTACAACGACGCCAGCCTGGACCGGTTCTTCGCCACCATCGACCAGCCCGCGCCGCCGAACCTGGTGGATTTCAGCCTCGGCTATTAGCGGTCGGGGCCAGAACAACCTCCGGCCTGCCGGAGCCTGTCCGGGTCAGGCAGACCGGAGATAAGCCGCTCCAAATGCTAAGTTTCGCCGAGCACGACATCCGGCCAGATGATTCCATCGGGCCGGATATGGCGCTAGCCGCCGCCGTTGATGGTGAGGATCGTCCCCGAGGTGTAGCCGCTGCGCCGCGAGGCGAGGAAGGCGACCGCCGCGCCGATCTCCTCCGGGGTCGCGGCGCGGCCGAACGGCATCGTTGCCAGCAGCTCGCGCCAGCGCCCGGCATCGCCCAGCATCTCCTGCGCGCGGCGGCGCTGCAGCATCTCCATCCGCGCCGTGGTCACCGGGCCGGGGTTGATGCCGACGACGCGGATGTTGTCGGCGTGGCTGGCGCGGCCGAGGGCGCGGGTGAAGGCCATCAGCGAGGCGTTCCCGGCGGAGCCGGCGATGTAGTTGGGGTCGAAGCTCTCGCCGGCGGCCCCGATGATGTTCACCACCGCGCCGCCGCCGCCCTCGCGCAGCACCGGATAGAGCAGGCGGGTGAGCGAGATGAAGCCGAAGACCTTGAGGTCCCAGGCGGCGCGCCAGGTGGCGTTGTCCACCGCGAGCAGGTTGCCGGGCGGGATCGCGCCGGCATTGTTGACGAGGATGTCGATCCGACCCGCCGCCGCGGCGAGGCGTTCCACCTGCTCCTGGCGGGAAAGGTCGACGGCGACGGTCTCGACCGCGACCTGCCGGCGCGCGCGGACCCGCTGCGCCGCCGCGTCGAGCGCCGCCTGGTCGCGGGCCGCCAGCACGAGATCCACGCCTTCCTCGGCCAGCGTCTCGGCGGCGGCCAGGCCGATGCCCTTGGAGCCGCCGGTGATCAGCGCACGCTTGCCCGCCAGCCACAGATCCATGTCGTTTCCTTCCCCCGCGCCGCCGTCAGGCGGCGCGACGCAGCCCCATCCAGGCCCGGCACGCGTCGCCAAAGGCGTGGAACAGCGCGACGCTGTCGGGGTTCTCCACCGCCTTGTATTCCGGATGCCACTGCACGCCAAACGCCCAGCCGCGGGCGGCGGCGACGCGCACGCCCTCGATGGTGCCGTCCGGCGCCAGCGCCTCGACGACGAGGCCGGGCGCCGGACGGTCGATCGCCTGTTCGTGCAGCGAGTTCACCCGCGTCGCGCTGCGCCCGAGCAGCCAGGCGAGCTGGCCGGAAAGCGTGATCTCGTGGCGCGGCGCGTAGCGCTCGTCGAGCGTGGCGCCGCGGCTGCGGTGGTCGCTGCGGCCGGGCATCGCCTGGACCTGCTGGATCAGCGTGCCGCCGAGGGCGACGTTGAGCTCCTGGATGCCGCGACAGATCGCCAGCAGCGGCAGGCCGCGGTCCAGCGCCGCGCGGATCAGCGGCAATGTCGTCGCATCGCGCGCCGGATCGTGCTTGCCCGGCGTGAGGTCCTCGGCCGCGCCGTAGCGCGCCGGCTCCACGTTGGAAGGGCTGCCGGAAAGCACCACCCCGTCCAGCCGCTCGAGGGCGGCGAGCAGGGCCTCGCCGACCGGCGGCAGCAGCACCGGCGTGCAACCGGCGGCGGCCAGCACCGCCTCGGCGTAGCGCGCCGGGGTGGCGTGGCTCGGCGTGCCGTTGATCTCGCGCGCGCAGACGGGGATGCCGACCAGTGGGGACATGACGAACCTCGCAGAAGCCTCAGGAAAAACACGTCAGCCGCGGCGCTTCGGGGGACGCGGGGCTCCGGGGCGCCTGGAGCCGGCCCCGCCGGATCGCCGCGCGCGCCCCTAGCATCATGGGCGCGGCCTGGCGAGATCGCAGAGCATGGCGAGCAAGCCCCCGGCCACCATCAGGGCCGCCATCGGCCGCGCCGTGCCATCCGCCAGCAGCCCGACCGCCAGCCCGCTGACCGAGGCGAAGACGAACTGCATCGTGCCCATCAGCGCCGAGGCGCTGCCGGCATGCTGGGCGTGCCGCGCCAGCGCGCCGACCGTGGCATTGGGCATGATGAAGCCCTGCGTCGCCATGATGCAGAACAGCGGGATCGCGATCGCATACCAGGCCCCGGGATGGAGCGAGGCGACGACCAGCAGCGTGACCGCCACCGCGAGGAAGCTGCGGGTCGCCAGCCGCACGACGCGCCGCACGCCGAAGCGCACCAGCATCGCGGGGTTGAACTGCGAGCCGACGATATAGGCGGCGGCACAGGTACCGAACAGCATGCCGTAGACCGGCGGGGCCAGGTGGTAGAGGTCGATGAAAACCGGCGGCGAGCCACCGAGATAGGCGAACATCGCGAACATCGTGCCGCTGCCCATCAGCGCGTGGCTCAGAAAGCCGCGCTCGCGCAGAATGGCGCCGAAACGTGCCGCCTGCCGGCCCGGCGACAGCCGCGTGCGCGCCTCCTCGGGCAGCGTCTCCGGCAGCAGCAGCGCGACCGCCAGCGTGCCGATCGCGCCATAGGCGGTGCAGACCCAGAAGATGAGGTGCCAGTCGCCGACCGCCAGGATCAGCCCGCCGATGGTCGGCGCCAGGATCGGCGCCACGCCCATGATCAGCATCAGCCGGCTCATCATCCGCGCCGCCGCCAGCCCCTCCGAGACGTCGCGGACGATGGCGCGGGTCAGCACCATGCCGGCGGAGCCGCCGATCGCCTCGACGAAGCGCAGGCTGGCGAGCACGCCGAGGCTGGGCGCGAGGGCGCAGCCGCAGGAGGCGAGGGTGTAGAGCAGCATGCCCGCGAGCAGCGGCCGGCGGCGGCCGAAACGGTCGGCCAGCACGCCCTGGCTGATCTGCCCCACGGCGAGACCCGCGAACCAGGTCGCCAGCGTGATCTGCGCCGAGCCCGCGATGCCGCCATAGGTCGCCTCGATCGCCGGAAAGGCGGGCAGGTACATGTCGGTCGAGACCGGCCCGACGGCGGACAGGAAGCCGAGCAGCAGGGGCAGCCAGGAGGGCACGCGCATCGACCGCTTGTCGCCGATTCCGCGACCGTTGCGAACCGGCCGCGGCGCCACCCAGCCCTGCACCACCCCGCCCGGCGGCGCGGGCCGCTCGGCGGCGGCACCGGCGCGGTGCCAACAGGGCTCTGGCATCCGCCGGGCCGGGCGCGCTATGGGTTCCACCCGTCCGACGGAACACGACGATGACCGGCGAGTATTCCGCGACGACGCGCGGCATCCGCGTGAGCGTCCGTTCCTTCTACCTGACCGACCAGTCCAACCCCGACGAGCACAAATTCGTCTGGGCCTATCGCATCCGCATCGAGAACACCGGGGCGGAGACGGTCCAGCTGCTGCGCCGCAGCTGGGAGATCACGGACGCGACCGGACACACGCTGCGCGTCGAGGGGCCGGGCGTGGTCGGCGAACAGCCGGTGCTCGATCCCGGGGAAAGCTTCGAATACACCTCGGGCACGCCGCTGGAGACGGCCTCGGGCTTCATGGTCGGACGCTACCAGATGGAGGTGAGCGACACCGGGGAGAAGTTCGACGTGGCGATCCCGGCCTTCAGCCTCGACAGCCCGCACCAGGACAGCCGCCTGCATTAGCCCGCCTCCCCGGCGCCCGCCTCCCCGGCGCCAGACTTTTCGGGGCCAGGCAGCGCGAGGTCAGGCGCCGGGAGGCGGCCTTCGGGACACCGGACATTCCGGCAACGGGCGCGGGCGGGTTGGCAGCGACCTGCCGCGTCCCATATGGTCCGGTGAACAGCGATCAGGAACGGCGACGGTGAACATCCCGCCCGCGCAATCGGTGCTGACCGCGGCGACCCGCCCCTCGCGCGAGGAAGCGGAGGAAGCGGTGCGCACGCTGCTGCGCTGGGCCGGCGACGACCCGGCCCGCGAGGGCCTGGCCGCCACGCCGGGGCGCGTCGTGCGCGCCTACGAGGAATATTTCCGCGGCTACGCCGAGGACCCCGTCAGGCTGCTGGAGACCACGTTCGAGGAGACCGACGGCTACGACGAGATCGTGCTGCTGCGCGACATCCGCTTCGAGAGCACCTGCGAGCACCACATGGCGCCGATCATCGGCCAGGCCCATGTCGCCTACCTGCCGCACCGGCGCGTCGTCGGCATCTCCAAGCTCGCCCGCCTGGTCGATGCCTACGCGAAACGGCTGCAGATCCAGGAAAAGATGACGGCGCAGATCGCCAACACCATCGCCGAGGTGCTGCAGCCGCGCGGCGTCGCGGTCATCGTCGAGGCACAGCACCAGTGCATGACCACCCGCGGCGTGCACAAGCCGGGGTCGATGCTGGTCACCTCGCGCATGCTCGGCGCCTTTCGCGACAGCCCGGAAACGCGGCGCGAGCTGATGGCGATGCTGCGCACGGCGCCCGCCGCCGCCTGAAAAGGCCGGGGCTAGTCCGCCCGGGCGACGATCTCGACCGGCGCGACCAGTCCCCGCTCCACGTTGCCGATCATGTTCGCGACCTTCGCGCGCGCCGCCTCGCCCATGACCAGGTGCAGGCCGAGCGGCGGCGGCCCGCCGGCGGCACGCAGGCGGGCGAAGGACTCCATCGCGAGGTCGCGCCGGTTGCGCTCATGCGTCACCACGAAGCCGCTTCCGGCGAGCCGCGCCCGGTAGCTCGCGGCGGGCTCGACGAAGCTGGTCGCCGCCGTCGTCGCCCATGGCAGCGGATAGGCGGGATCGCCCCCGCCTTCCGCAGGCCCGCCGTCCCCGGCCATCACGTCGTAGATCGCGAAGAACGCGCCGGGCTTGAGCACGCGGCGCACGCCCCGGAACAGCGCCGCCTTGTCCGCGATGTTCATCCCGACATGCAGCATCGTCGCCCCGTCGAACGAGGCGTCGGCAAACGGCAGTGCCATCGCGCTGCCCTCGACGTAGCGGACACGCCCGGCGAGGCCGACCCGGGCCGCGAGCGTGTTCGCGACGGCAACGTATTCCGCCGTCAGATCGATGCCGGTGACATCGCACCCGTGCCGCGCGGCCAGGAGGCGCGCGGCACCGCCGAGCCCCGAGCCGATGTCGAGCAGCTTCATGCCCGGCGCCAGCGCCAGCCGTGCCGTAAGCTCCTCGGTAGCGCGACGCACGCCGATATGGAACTCGTCCACCGCTGCGAGATCGTCCACGCCGAGGCGGGCCGGATCCTTCCCCGCCGCCTCGAGGCCGGCAAGGATCGCCGCCTCCAGGCCGCCCTGCGCGTAATGCCCGGCCACCAGCCGTTCGACGTCCATGCGTCCCTCCGCGCCCCGGTTGAGGGCGCGGCTTATACCCGAAAAATCACGCCCCGATCGGGAATATCCCGCGGCGACGCCCGCGCGGTTCAGGCGGCCGGCAACGCTGCCGCGCCGCAGTCGCCGAAGAGGAAGCCGTTGGTGAAGGCCGCCTCCGGCGCAGCCGCCTGCACCTGCCGCAGCGCCTCGCGCGGCGCGATCTCGCCGGCCGCGGCGCGCGCAAAAGCCTGGGTCACGGCAACGAAGTCGCCGCTGTGCGGCGACAGCCGCAGCGAGGTCACGCCCGCCCCGGCGAGGCGATCGAGATCGCCGACCAGGTTGGCGTATTTGTAGGACAGGGTCTGCACGCCGTTGATCGCCAGAAAATCGGTGCCGTCGGAGGTGCGCACGGGCAGGCCGTCGGGGTCCTGCTCGCAGACGAACTGGCAGGAATCCTTGCTCAGGCCGTGCACGCGGGCGTGGTAGCAGCGCCCGGAGATCGCCAGCGGCATGCGCCCGTAGGCGAACAGCTCGAGACCGACGCCCAGTTCCGCCGCCGCCCGGCCGAGGACGGCGACCGATGCGAAGGGCAGTTCCGGCGGCAGGCAGACGCGGCGCGCGCCGTGGCGGGCGAGGAAGCCGAGCGTGGCCTCGCCATAGACGTTGACCATCGGCCCGACGGAGAAACCACCGCCGGCCGGCACGAAGCCGAGCAGCGTCAGGTCGTCGATGTCGACCTCGCGCGCCCCGTCCTCGCCCTCGGCCGGCGCGAACATCGCCCGTGCCGCGCGCCGCTCGCGCTCCAGCGTCACCAGCGTCAGCGAGGCCAGCACGACCTTCTTGCCTGCCCGTTCGAGGCGCTCGATCGCCGCCTCGGTGCAGTCGGTGTGGAACGGCTCGCGCTTCGAGCAGACGCTCTCGCCGATCACCACGCGGTCGACCGGCGCCTCGTCGGCGATGCGGGCGTAAAAATCGGCCAATCGTTCCGCCGGCCAGTTGAACAGCAGCGGCCCGACCGTCAGCTCGAAGCGTCCCTGCGTCACGATGCTGCTCCCCACCAGCGGCGACGCAGCAACGCCCAATCTTCCCGTGCCCCGTCTCTCACCGCCCCGTCTCTCACCGCCCGGTCTCTCACCGCCCGGTCTTTCACCGCCCGGCCTCTCACCGCCCCGTCTCTCACCGCCCCGTCTCTCACCGCCATGTCTTGCTGTAGGCGCCGGAGGTCGTCTGCTGTCCCTCGGTCAGGGCGCGCAGCTCGCCGGCGGCAATCGGCCGCCCCGCCGCATGGGCATCGAGCGCGCGGCGGAAGTTGCGCACCACCGCCTGGGTATAGGCGCGGCTGCGCTGCCGCCCCTCGATCTTCAGCGCCGTGACCCCGGCCGCGGCCAGCTGGGGGATCAGCGCCGCGGCGTCCAGGCTCACCGGGTCCTCGAAGACATGGCCGCGATACGCGCCGGCCTCGAACGAGCCCTTGCACAGCGTCGGGTAAGGCGCGGCGGCGCCGGCCTTGACGCGGTCGATGGCGAAGCCGCCGAGCCGCGAGACGAGGTCGCCGCCCTCCTCGCGGTACTCGACCTGGCTCGCCGGCGAACAGGCACCGTTCATGTTGGGCGAGTTGCCGCAGGCATAGGAGGAGAGCGAACAGCGGCCCTCCGCCATCACGCACAGCCCGCCGAAGATGAAGACCTCGGTCTCGACGTCGATGTCGCGGTTGATCGCGGCGATTTCCTGCACCGTCAGGACGCGCGGCAGCACCACGCGCCGGACGCCGAAGCTGCGGGCGTAGAAGCCGATCGCATCGGCATTGGCGGCGGCCGCCTGGACGGAAACATGCAGCCGCAGCGCCGGATGCGTCCGTGCCGCGTAGTCGAGCAGGCCAAGATCGGCGAGGATCACGGCGTCGGTCTGCATGCTCGCGGCATCGTCCACCGCCCGCGTCCAGAGCTCCAAGCCGCCGGCGCGCGGAAACGTGTTGATGGCGATCAGCACCTTGGCGTCGTGGCGGTGCGCATAGCCGATCGCGTCGGCCATCTCGGCGCGGGAGAAATTCAGGCCGGGAAAGTTGCGGGCATTGGTCTCGTCGTTGAAGCCGCAATAGACCGCGTGCGCTCCGGCCTCGATCGCCGCGCGCAGCGCCGCCGGCGTTCCTGCCGGGCAGACCAGTTCGAGTGTCATGCTCGCCTCATGCGAAAGAACCGCCGGAGCGGCGGGTAAGCGCGACGCCGGTCAGCCCGCCGACCAGCGCGGCGAGGCGCGATGCCGGCCTTGCGGCGAGCAGCGCCAGCGGCCCGAACAGGGCGGAAGCCTCCTCGACGAGGTCGAGTTCCTCGTTGTCGATGGCATTGCGCAGGGCGAGCACCGCCGCGGTATCGCCCTCGATGACGAGATCGCGGGAGAAGAACAGGGCGTCGCCGTCATAGGCGCCGTGCACGAGGCCGATCAGGGCGGCGAGCGGCCCGGCGACGCGCGCGTCCCACGCGCCAGCCGATTCGCGGCGCACCGCGCGCAGTTGCGGCGCCTCCGGCCGGGGCGCGAGGCGGAAGACGAAGGGCATGTCGGTCGGGTCGATGACAAAATTCTTCGCGGCCTGATCGCCCAGGCGCTCGAACAGCCCGGGATGGCGCCGGGCCAGGCTGGTCGCCAGCCGGCCGGTGGCAAGATTCAGCGGCAGCAGCGGCGCAAAACCGAGCGCAGCCGCCCCCGTCCGGGGAAACCGGGGAATGAGGGGATGGTCCGACACGCATCCCGTCAAGCAGGCTGTCTCCCCGGGCGCCTTGACCGAAGTCAAGGCGGCGGAGGTTTCTTCGCGCCAGGGGGGGGCATGTCATTGCGCGAACTGCCCGTCTTCCACGACCTGCGGGGCTTCGCCCGGTATCTCGAGGACAGGCGGCTGCTGGCGCGCGTCGGCGAGCCGGTGAGCCTGGTGCATGAGATCACCGAGGTGCACCGCCGCACGCTCCTGGCGGGCGGCCCGGCGCTGTGGTTCGAGCAGGCACAGGGCGCCGGCGGGCCCGCCGCGATGCCGGTGCTCACCAACCTGTTCGGCACCGCCGAGCGCGTCGCCGCCGGGTTCGGCGTCGGGCCGGAGCGCATCCGTGAACTCGGCGAAGCGCTGGCCGCCATGCGCGAGCCGGCCCCGGTGGACGGCCTGGCGGACGCGATGAGCCGCTGGCCGATGCTGCGCGCGGCGCTCGCCGCGCATCCGCAACAGGTGAACCACCCGCCCTGCCAGGCCCAGAGTTTCCTCGGCCGCGACGTCGATCTCGGCCGGCTGCCGGTGCAGACCTGCTGGCCGGGCGAGCCGGCGCCGCTGATCACCTGGCCACTGGTCATCACGCGCCCGCCCGACGGCGGTGCCGGCGATACCGCGGGCATGAACATCGGCGTCTATCGCATGCAGGTGCTGGACCGCGACCGCGTCATCATGCGCTGGCTGGCGCATCGCGGCGGCGCGGCGCACCACCGCGCCTGGGCGACGCGCGGGCGCGACATGCCGGTGGCGGTGGCGATCGGTGCCGACCCGGCGACCATTCTCTCGGCCGTCCTGCCGCTGCCGGAAACCGTTTCGGAACTGCATTTTTCCGGCGTGCTGCGCGGCGAGCGCCCGCGCGTGGCGCCGGCGCTGACGGTGCCGCTGCTGGTCCCGGCCGACGCGGAGATCGTGCTCGAAGGCTATGCCTCGGCCACCGAGACGGCACCGGAAGGACCCTATGGCGACCACACCGGCTACTACAATTCGGTCGAGAATTTCCCGGTCGTGCGGATCACCGCCATCACCATGCGGCGCAACCCCGTCTACCTCACCACCTACACCGGCCGCCCGCCCGACGAGCCCTCGGTGATCGGCGCCGTCCTCAACGACCTGGCCCTGCCGAGCATGCGGCGGCAGATGCCGGAGATCGTCGATGTCTGGCTGCCGCCGGAGGCCTGCTCCTACCGTATCGCCATCGTATCGATCAGGAAGACCTATCCCGGCCAGGCGCGGCGCGTGATGATGGGGTTCTGGGGCATGCTGCCGCAGTTCAACTACACCAAGACCATCATCGTCGTGGACGATGACATCGATGTGCGCGACTGGCGCGACGTCGCCTGGGCGCTGGCGACGCGCCTGGACGCCTCGCGCGACGTCATGGTGACGCCGAACACGCCGATCGACTACCTCGACTTCGCCTCGCCCGAGCCCGGCCTCGGCGGCAAGCTCGGCCTCGACGCGACGCGCAAGATCGGCGCCGAAACCCGGCGCGAATGGAACCGCACGCTGGCCATGGCGCCCGCGGTGAAGCAGCGCGTGGACGCGATCTGGCCGCGCCTGGCCGCGGGGTTCCGGTTCGGGGCCCCGCCATGACACCGCGCATCGTCGTCGGCATCAGCGGTGCGTCCGGCGCCGCCATCGGGCTGCGTGTCGTCGACCTCCTGCTCGGGCTGGGCGCGCAAACCCATGTCGTGGTGACACCGGCCGCGGAGCGGACCCTGCGCCAGGAAGCGGGACCGGATGCCCTCGCCGGCCTGCGCGCGCGGGCCAGCGTCTGGCACGAGGCGGGCGACATCGGGGCGGCGATCGCCTCCGGCTCGTTCCCCACGCGCGGCATGATCGTCGCCCCCTGCTCGATGCGCACGCTCGCGGCCATCGCCTATGGCCAGGCCGAGAACCTGCTGGTGCGCGCCGCCGACGTGCACCTCAAGGAGCGGCGGCCGCTGGTGCTGCTGGCGCGCGAGACGCCGCTGCATCTGGGGCATCTGCGGGCGATGACGGCGGCGACCGAGGCGGGCGCGGTGATCATGCCGCCGGTGCCGGCGTTCTATCTGCAGCCGGACAGTGTCGCCGCCATCGTCGATCAGATCGCGCGCCGCGCCATCGACCTGCTGCGCGCTTTCGAGCCGGTCGCACCGGCATGGGGCGGCGGGCCGTAGGACCCGGCGGGCCTCAGCCGACCGGACGGCGGGCCTTGAGCGCGGTCGCGAGCGTGCCGTCGTCGAGAATGTCGAGGCTGCCACCGATCGGCACGCCATGCGCGAGCCTGGTCACGGCGATGCCGGTGCGACCGGCTCG
>JAJXSZ010000219.1 GCA_021784255.1 Pseudomonadota bacterium
CCGCCGGGGTCAGGGCGGCGGAACCGTTGGCGAATTGTACCGAAAGATTGACCGAGGGGGCGCTGGCCGGCCCGATGGCGGCACTGACGCCAGCGGGCGCTGCCGGAGTGGCGGGCGCGGTGGCGGGCGCGGTGGCGGCGGGCATCGCGGCCGGGGCGGCCGCTGCGGGGGTCGCCGGGGCCGCTGCAGGGCTGCCAGCGGGGCGGATGCCGCGCGTGGTGCCGGAGATGGTGCCGGTCGGCCGCAGCGCCTTGATGATCTCGCTCGCGTTCGGGTTGGTCTGCGCCCGCGCGCCGGCAGCAAGGCCGAGCAGGCAGGCGGCGGCAGCAAACGCTATGGCAGGTTTCGCCATCGCGGAAATCCTCCTGTCGAACGTCCGCCGCAGCATAGCAGCGGGGTCGCCGGGTGTCAGCGGTCACGTCGCGCGCGCTCCAGAGCCATATCCGACCAGATGGAATCATCTGGCCGGATTTTCCTGCTCCAGGAAACTTCGAATCCAGAGCAGCTTATCTCCGATCCCTCTGAGCCGGACCGGCGCAGACAGATCGGAGGTTGCTCTAGGCGATGCCGAGCCAGCGCCACAATTTGCCGTGGCGGTGCAGCACATCCTGCATCTGTTTCGCCAGCGCCTCGACTTCCTCCGCCGGCGCCTCCGCCGGCGCGAACTCGCGGGCCCAGCGGAGGGTATCGACGCGGTCGGCGTCGATCCCGCCGGCGGCGGCGAAGCGCTCGGCGAGGTAGAAATGGGCCAGTGCCATCGGCAGGCCGCCGGCCAACGCCGGGCTGGCCATGGCGCTGGGCTGGTTCATCGTGTCCACGCGCAAATGGCGCCGCGTGGTCATGGCGTTGAGGTGGCGCGAGGCGGTGTTCATGGGCGCGCCGGGTCGCGCCAGAACCAGTGCCTGGTTGGAGCCGACCAGCATGCCCACCACTTCGCCGGGGTTGTGCGTGTGGTCGGGCAGACCCGGCAGGGCGAGCAGCTCGCCCACCGTGCACGGCCCTTCCGCCAGGTGCTGGATCATCGGGCCATAAAACGCCTCGCTCAGCGTGGCCTGGCCCGCCGGCATGCGAACCCTGTAGGCGATCTGTTCCGGTGGGACCGGCAGTGCCAGCGTCACCGCCTCAAGCGCGGTGTCGCGCGCGCCCACGGAAAGCCGGCGTGTGCCGCGGATATAGATGTCATGGCGCAGTGTCGGCTCGGCGCAGGCATCCACGACCAGCTCGCGCAGCAGCGGATCGGCGAAGCGCGCGGCAATGGCGCGCTGCGGCGGCGTCAGCAGCAGGTCGACGAAATTGGTCAGCAGCCGCGCCGAGCCGACGTAATCGAGCTTGGCGGCGGCAAGCTCGCCCGCGACCTCGGCATGCCAGCAGGGCGACCAGTGATCGTTCATGTATTCGTGGGCATTGTATTCCGGCGGCGTCTTCTCGAGCCGCTTCAGGGTCTCGCGCGCGACCTCCGACTTGGCGAGGCCCGGCACCTCTGCCGCCACCAGCTCGCGCGCCAGTTCGAGGCCTGCGCGCGCCTGCTCGACGCTGCCATGGGCGAGCCGGCGCCCGGCTTCGCGCACCAGGCGCTGCAGCAGGAGCGCGCTTTGCCAGCCGGGCAGCGCATTGTAGCTGACATGCACGAGCCCACCCGCGCGCACCCGCGCGTTCAGCAGCCGCACGATGCCCGCCCGGACCGCGGGCGACACCCAGGACCAGAGGCCGTGCAGGGTCGCGACGTCGGCCGCCGGAATTTCGGCGAGCAGCGGGTCCTCGGCCAGGGTGGCGAGATCCGCTTCGAGAAAGCGGATGTTCGTGAGGCCGAGTTCGGACGCGCCGCGGCGGGCGGCCGCGATATGGGCGGGGTTGAAATCGATCGCGGTGATGCGCCAGCCCGGATTGGCCGCCGCCAGCACCGTGGCGCCGAAGCCCTGCCCGCAGCCGAGCTCGAGATAGCTCACCTCGTCGGCCGGGCCAGGCAGATCGGTCTCGACGCCCAACAGCAGGGCGGCAAGGGCGAGGTGCACCGGCGACTGCTCGGGGTAGTAGCCGCGGGCATAGGCGGTATCGGTGACGTAGCCGGCCGACCACGTGGCGGCAGTTGTCATGCGGCAGTTTCCTTGGCAAGTCGTAACGTTTCGGCCTCGACGATCGCGGCCTCGAACACGGCCTCGGCGGCGTCGGTGCGCCGCCCGCGTGGCGCCGGCAGCCAGGTGTTCCAGCCCAGCCGCGGTGGCGCGTCGGCGGCAGGTGCCAGTTCGAGCGGCGGCACGTCAGCGGCGAGGAGCACGAGATTGACGGCAAAACCGGTCTCGAGCCCGAGATAGGCGCGCACCAGCGAGACCAGCCGGCGCAGACCCTCGCGATCCGGCAGCAGGGCGACGAAAGCCGCGCGGTCGAGCGGACCGATACGCAGCACGACCCGGCCCTGGATGTCCCATGCGCGCTCGCCAATCGCGGCATCGACGCCGAGCCGGCCATAGGCGCCGGGGCGCATGCCGACCGGCAGGCGGGTCTGCTCGCCAGGCGAAAGATGCAGCCAGGTGCCGGCGAACTGGCAGACCTCGACCGGGCGGCCGAGCCAGTCGCCGGCCAGGGCGGCAAGCCGGTCCGCCGAGCGCGGCCGCAGCGCAAAGGTGCCGGCATAGTGCAGCAACGGTTCGCTGCCCGCCGCCATGCGCTCGCGCAGATGCGAGGTGGCGAAGCCGGTCAGCGCGAACAGCACCGACGCGACGGGATCAACCGGCGGCGCCGGCTGCGCTGCGGCACGCGCCGGACCGCGCAGGGCGGCGGCCTCGACGGCGCGATGCGGGCGATATTTGATGCCGGCGCGGGCGAAATGACCCACCAGGCGCTGCGCCAGAAGGTCGAGAAAGCCGGCGAACGCTGGCGAGCGCTGGCGCAACGTGGCCGCCAGCGCCTCGGTGTAATGGCGCGGCAGGACGCCCATCGCGCCGGCCAAGGTCATCACCGGGCTGGTGAGCCGCGCGTTCTCGCGATCGAGTGCCACCGCATCCACTTCGGCGGCCGGGAAGGCAAGGCCCGGTGCGGCGCGGAAAGCCACCGCGTCGGCGGGGTTTTCGTTGCGATTGCGCAGCATCAACAGGCGGACCGCGGCATCGAAGCCAAAGCGCCACGGCGTGCGCGCGAGCCGCGCCAGCGGCGATGTCGGGCGCGGGGCCGGGGGCGGTGTCACAGCAGGGTGCGCGCGCCGGCGCGCGGCGGGAAGGCGGCAACGGTGCCGACGCGGCCGCGCAGCACGGCGCGCGTGCGCACGAAGGAGTTCACGCTCGCATGCAGGCCGAGGAAGCGGTCGAGCACTGCGGCCATCAGGAACGAGCCGCTGCTCTGCCAGGCGCGGTGATCGAATTCCAGCGTGACGTCGAGGCCGCGGCAGAACGCGCCGAGCCTGGCGCCCGGCACGCGCGCCGCACCGGGCATCGCGCGCACCGCGAGCAGCCCGCCGATCGCCGCCCTGCTCTCTGCGGAATCCCTGAGATCGTAGAGCCGCAGAACTTCCTTGAGGGCATTGGCGCCCTCCGCTTCGCCGACGACCGAGAGATGGCCGAGCGAAAGGTGCGAGATCAGCCGCCAGAATCCCCGCTCGCGCAGGCGCATGCGCGCCGGCGCGGTGGGGGCGGTGAGGCAGGTGACGCGCGCGACGGCGGCGGCGCCCTCGGCGAGACGCAGACGCGGGTGGCCGCCGCCGAAGGGCAGGTGCGTCGGCAGGTCGCGGTTGCTGCAGAGCGCGTCGACCGAGAGCACGGTCTCGGCGGGCATCTCGGGATCGAGCGCGGGATCGAAGGGCGCGAGATAGACCTCGCTGCCCGCCAGCGGCGCCGGGCTGTCGTGCCGCGAAACGAGGTAGGATCCACCTTGCGTGTCCGCCTCGGGGTCGGCGTGGGTGAGGCGGTAGAATGGCCGCCATGGGCGCGAACTGCCATCGGGATGGCTTTCGCGCACCTGCTCGACGCTCCAGACCTCGAAGGCCGCGGGACGGCGCGCATCCGGCACGACCCGGTATTCGGTCGTCATGTGCGTGAGGGCGATCGGTTCGCAGTGTTGCGCAAAGAGGTTGACCACCGGCGTGCAGCCCAGCGCGAAGGCGTCCGCTCCCACCATGCGCTCGAGATCCGGCTGCGCCTGATCGAGATAGACGAAGATCTCGAGCCGGTTGCCCGCCGGAGCGGTTGCGCTGCCGGTCTTGGCCGCGATGCCGGCAAGGTCGAGAAAGAGAAATTTCTCGGCGGCCGCGAAATATTCCGATAGCAGACGGAAGCCCGAGAAGCTGCGCGCCGGCCAGGGCAGCAGCGCCTCCTCCGGCGCAAAGCCGACGGGCTCGATCGCCTCCGCCCCGGCGAGCACGGCGGCGGTGTCCGACGCATTGTCCGCGTAGGCCACGCCAAGCGCATGTCCGACCAGAAGTTCATAGAGCGGCAGGGCAATGTTCGGGGCAGCGCGCAGGAAAAGGCGAATCCGGTCGAGGCCGAGCTCGGCGAAGCTCTTGTCCGGGTTCGCGGTCCGCAGGGTGATGCGCAGCACGCTCATCGCTCCCTGCGCGCGCGGGTTCGGGGGGGCGGCGAGCGGCAGGCCGGAAAGACGCACGGCCTCGATCTCGACCGGCCACATGATCGTTTCGTAAGCCGTACGAAACCGGCAGGTTTCACCGCGGACCGGCTCGGTGTCGAGCGGAAAGAAGCGCGCGATCCGCGCCGGCCCCGGCAGAT
>JAJXSZ010000220.1 GCA_021784255.1 Pseudomonadota bacterium
TCGGCGACGGTGACGGTGTCTGCCAGGCCTGCACGACGCGGTCGCGCAGGGCGACGGCGGTCTGCAGCGTGGCGTCGGCGCGCTCGACGGAGGTCACGACATCGGTGACCGAAACGTTCCCGCCCTGCATCGCCGCCGCGGCTTTCTGCTCGGCATCCGCGGAGGTGGCGATGGCGCCGTCGACCGCCTGGGACAGCACGGCGGCAAAGCCGGGCCCGCCGGCGCCGGCCGAGCCGCTCATGGTGCGCGCATACGCGCTCGCCGCGTCGCCGGGGCTGACGCGCAGGACGGGCATGCCCGCAGGGGAGACGCTCAGCGGCGCGGCCATGTCAATTTCCCGTCATTATTGCTTCAGCATGTCGATGGTGCGCGTGAGCATGCCGCGCGCCGCCTGCATCACCGCGAGATTGGCGGAATAGACTTCCTCGGCGTCGCGCATGTCCATCGATTCGATAATCGGATCGACGTTCGGCAGCGCCACGTAGCCCTGCTTGTTCGCCGCGGGGTTGGCGGGCTCGTAGCGAAGCCGGAACGGCGAGCTGTCCACGCCCTCCGCAACGATGCCGACCAAGGGCACCCCGGTGCGGTGGTCGATGTGCTCGCCGAAGCTCACGGTGCGGCGGCGGTAAGGTGCTCCGCCCGGGGTCGTCGCGGCGCTGTCGGCGTTGGCCAGATTCTGCGCGACGACGCGTAGCCGGCCGGATTGCGCCTGCATGCCCGCCGCCGAAATCGCCAGTGCCTTGGCCAGATCCATGCGCGTCCTCCCGCTGCCTCAACGCCCCGCGGCGATGCGGTAAAAGCTCAGGTATTTGCTGTAGATCTCGCTGGCGAGGCGCTGCGCGGAGTCGGTGTCCGCGAGGCGCGCGAGAGTCTGCTCGACATCGACGGCGTTGCCGTCCGGCGTTGTCGGCGCCGGCAGGCGGCGCGCTCGCGGCAGCGCGTCCGGCTGCTGCAGCGAGGCGCCCCCGCCCGCCGGCGCGAGGCGCATGCCCTGCAGCAGCGAGGCGAAATCCGGCAGGTCGCGGGCGACGAAGCCCGGCGTATCGGCGTTGGCGATGTCCTGCGCCAGCACCGCCGTGCGGCGCTCGCTGTAGACCATGCGCGCGTTGGCGAGCGAGAGCAGGTTGTTGCCGAACAGGTACGGTACGCTGGTCATGGCGGCACCATGACGCGGCGACGCTTCCAAGTCGTTAATACGACCCGGCAATAAACGCCGGGCTGCTTACGTTTCGTCAACGTCCAGGCGCCAGACTAGGCGCATGCACAACGCCGCCAGCGACCGACCCAGAAACGGAGTCGCCTCCCGCAACGGAGTCGCTTCCCGAAATGAAGGCGGCCGGGATGGCGATGACCAGGGCGGTGGCGGGCAGCGAGGCGATGGGGCGACAGCGGCGCTGGCCGGGGCGATCGCCGCCGCCGCCGCCATGCTGCGCCTCGCCGAAGCCATCGCCGCCGGCGGCAGGCCGGTCGATCTCGCCGGACTGGACGAGCATCTGGGACGGATCTGCGCGAAGGCCCTCGACCTGCCGCCGCCGGCGGGGGCGGCGCTGCGGCCGGACCTCATCGCCCTGCTGCGCGACCTCGACGCGCTCGCGGTCGCGCTGCACCGGCCATGAGCGCGGCCCAGATCGTGACGGCGCTGGGTTCGCTGGCGCTGGTGCTGGCCGCGGTGCTGGCGGCGCGTCCGCTCGCGGCGCGGTTGCTGGCGCGCGGCGGCATCGTCGCGTCGCGCGCCTCGCGCCTCGCCATGGTGCAGGTGCTGCCGCTCGACACGCGCCGGCGGCTGCTGCTGCTGCGCTGCGACGGCCGGGAGTTCCTGGTGCTCGCCGGGACCACCGATACGTTTCTCGGCTGGATCGACCACCGATGAGGCGCGCCGCCCTGCTCGGGCTCGCTTTCGCGCTGCTGCTGCCGGCGGTCGCGCAGGCCCAGTCCATCTCGGTCGATCTCGGCCACCCCGGCGCGCCGGGTGCCACGGCCGGGATCGTGCAGTTGCTGGCGCTCTCGACGGTGCTGTCGCTGGCGCCGTCGCTGCTGGTGATCGCCACCGCCTTCACCCGCATCATTATCGTGCTGTCGTTGCTGCGCGGGGCGCTGGGCACGCAGAGCGCGCCGCCCAACACGGTGCTGATCGGGCTCGCGCTGTTCCTCACCTGGTTCGTGATGGCGCCGGTGTTCGAGCAGGCATGGCGGCAGGGCATCGCGCCGATGGACGCCGGAACGGTTTCGACGCTGGAAGGAATCCGTCGTGCCGCCGCACCGTTCCACCGTTTCATGGCGCAGCATCTGCGGCCGCAGGATGCGCGTCTGTTCCTGCAGCTCGGCCACATCGCGCCGCCCAGAACCCTGGCGGCGATGCCGTGGCGGGCGCTGGTGCCGGCGTTTCTGGTCGGCGAGCTGCGGCGCGCCTTCGAGATGGGGTTCCTGCTCTACCTGCCGTTCCTGGCGATCGACCTCGTCGTCGCCTCGGTACTGATGAGCCTGGGCATGATGATGCTGCCGCCCAACCTCGTCTCGCTGCCGTTCAAGCTGCTGTTCTTTGTCCTCGTGGATGGGTGGCGGTTGCTCGCGGGCAGCCTGATCCGCAGCTTCACGGGATGACGCCTTGCCCGCCGGCCGGCGTGCCGCCCTGAGCGGATCGCCCCGCCGGGCGCCGGCGCCTCAGGCGTGCGGCAGCTGCTCGGCGATGTAGGGGGGCAGCCAGAACGCGGCCTCGTGCAGGGCGGGGGTCCAGTAGCGGGTCCGGCCGAGGATGCCGGCGGCGCGGGCGCGTGCCTCGATGGTGACGCGGGGAACGGCGTCCAGCCCCGGCCGTTTGGCCGCGAAGCCGAGCGTCATGAAGCCGCCGACATAGGTGGGCACGGCGGCGAGATAGGCTCCGACATGGGGGAAGTGGCGAGCGCGGCGGGCGCTGGTCTGGCGCAGCTCGTCGGACTGCATGAAGGGCACGCCGCACTGGTTGACGATCAGACCGCCCACGGCGAGCAGGCGCGCGGCACTGGCGTAGAACGCGTCGGTGAACAGCACCTCGCCGACGCCGATCGGGTCGGTGCTGTCGACGACGATGACATCGAAACTCGCCGGTGCGCCACGGCGCACGTAGTCGATGCCGTCGCCGACGATCACCTGCGCGCGCGGATCCTCCCAGGCATCGCCGCCGATCGCCGGCAGGTGCTCGCGGCAGAGGCGGATCACCTCGCCGTCGATCTCGACCATCACCGCGCGCTCGACATCGCGGTGCATCAGCACCCGGCGCAGCACGCCTCCATCGCCGGCGCCGATGATGAGCACCCGCCTCGCCGCGCCATGGGCGAGCAGCGGCACGTGGGTGAGCATCTCCTGGTAGACGAACTCGTCGCGCTCGGTGATCTGGACCACGCCGTCGAGCAGCATGACGCGCCCGTGCGTCGCCGATTCGAAGATCATGATGTCCTGGAAGGCGGAGCGCACGCGCGCGAGCTCGCGCTGGACGAGAAAGCGCTGGCCCCAGGCATCGTAGAGCGTCTCGTTCACCCAGCAATCGGTGGTCATCGCCTCTCTCCCGGCCGGATGGCGCAGACGCTGGGGCCAGACTGGCGCGCCCGGCCCCGAACTCCGGCCCCGAACTCCGGCCCCGAACTCCGACCGCGAACGGCGGCCGCAAACCCAGGTTCCTGATTGCGGTCCCGGAACCCCGGCGACCTGGCTGGCCTCAGACGACGCGGCCGCGCAGCTGCTCGTCGAGGTCGGTGCGCCGGGGGCGGAAGACGCGCTCCAGCACCGGCACCGCGCGACGCGGGTCGCAGACGCCGCACATGAAGATGTCGACGGCCGCGAAGTCGCGCTCCGGCCATGTGTGGATGGAGATGTGGCTCTCCGCCAGCACCAGCACGCCGGACACGCCGCCGTTGGGCGTGAAATGATGGAAATGCCCGTGCAGGATCGTCGCGCCGGCGGCGATCGCGGCCTCGCGCAGGGCAGCGTCGATCGTCTCGGGGTCGTCGAGGCTGCTGGCCCCCCAGAGATCGATCAACAGATGCGTGCCGGCAAAGACCTTGCCGTCACGTTCGACGAAATAGTCCGTGCGCTCGTCGGCAACAGCCGGGTCGGCGGTGGAAACGTTCGGGCTGCTGCTCGGTATCTCCGAGACCATCCCCAGCGGCATGAGTGCGTTCATCGCGCATGCTCCTGTCTACCAGTAGACGGACTTGGGGTCGCACGCCCCTCGCTCTCGCGCGAGAGCGGCGCACGCCTTACGGCCAAGGCGGGGGCAAATAGGGTCAAAGGGGGGGGAGCGCAAGGGTAAAGTTTCCTGCCCGGGTCCGGCCGGCGCAGCGCAGGCGTGCCGCCCCTGCATGCGCCTACCGGATGGCGGGCGGGACGAGTTGCGCGCCGGCCGCGCGCAGCGCCGGCGCGATGCCCTGCGGCAGGCCCCAGGTGCGGGCCAGGCGCGGCAGATCGGTGGTGGAAACGGCGGCGGGATCGGTGAGCATGCGGAACAGATCCGCGGCGTGGCCCGGCGGCATGCGGGCGAGGTCGTGGGCGCGCAGGCCGGCCAGCAGCGCCGCGTCGCCGGCGTGTCCGGCAGCGGTGGCGAGTCGGATCAGGGTCTGGGCCGCGCCGGCGTCGAGCATGCCAGCGGGCGGCACCGTGGCGGCAGCGTATGCCTGCAGGGCGACACTCGCGGCGGGCCAGTCCCCTGCCCGCTCCAGCAACCGGGCGCG
>JAJXSZ010000221.1 GCA_021784255.1 Pseudomonadota bacterium
CTCTGGCCGGCGCTATCGTCAACGCTGCCAGTACCAAGCCAATGAACCATGGCCCGGCTGCCGCACCGCGCCGCCGCACCCTCGCCAGGCACGCGCCAAATCTCATTCGAGCACTCCATTGCCGAGCCGGCGTTCGAAAGGAACCCAAGGATATTCTGTAATGGTCGCAAGACATCACAAAAAAGGCAATGTCGGCCGCCGATTCCACCGCCCGCTTGCGGCGTGCTAACCATGCGCCAACAGAAACGGTAGGGGACCGGCGATGCGTGGCATGATGTTTCTCGGCAACCGCAAGGTCGAACTGCGCGACTTTGCCGATCCCGTGCCAGGCCCCGGCGAGGTCGTGATCGCCATGCGCGCCTCGGGCATGTGCGGCAGCGACCTCAAGCCCTACCGGCACGTCGCCGGCGACACCTCGACGCGTGGCGTGCCGATGCCCACCGAGCCGACGATCGGCGGGCATGAGCCCTGCGGCGTGATCGAGGAACTCGGCGCGGGCGTGGTCGGCAAGGGGCTGCGCAAGGGTGCGCGCGTGATGGTGCACCATTACGCCGGCTGCGGCACCTGCCCGCATTGCCGGGGTGGCTGGGCGCAACTTTGCGCCGACGTGCCGCCCACGGTCTACGGCATGACCGGCCATGGCGGACACGCGCCCTATATGAAGGTACCGGCCTTCACGCTCGTGCACCTGCCGGACGCGCTGGCGTTTTCCACCGGCGCGGCGATCTCCTGCGGCACCGGCACCGCGCATGCCGCGCTGGTGCGGATTGGATGTTCCGGAAACGACACGATTGCCATCTTCGGCCAGGGCCCGGTCGGGCTCTCCGCGACCCAGCTTGCCACCGCGATGGGCGCGCGTGTCATCGCCCTCGACATCAGCGCGGCGCGTCTCGCCCGCGCCAAGGCGTTCGGTGCCTGGGCAACGATCGACCCGAGCAGGGACGAACCCGTCGGCGCCATTCGCGACCTTACCCATGGCGGGGCGACGCTGTCGCTCGAAACCTCCGCTGCCGCCAGCGCGCGGCGCGCCGCCGTGCAGTGCGTGCGCACCTGGGGCACGGCCTGCTATGTCGGCGAGGGCGGGGAGGTCACGCTGGAAGTCTCGCCCGACCTGCTGCGCCGGCAGGTCAGCCTTGTCGCCTCCTGGACCTTTTCCTCCGGTGGCCAGGCCAATTGCGCCCGCTATGTCGAGGAACGCGGGATCGACGTCGAGGCGCTGTTCACGCATCGCTGGAAGCTCGAGCAGGCCGAGGAGGCCTATCGCCTGTTCGACCGCCAGGCGGACGGCAAGGGCGTCTTCCTGTTCTGAGCCAGCCGGGCCGCCACACCGGCGGTCACGGTTCGCAAGCCCGGACGCTGCGTTGCGCGTGCGGCTGGCGGCGGCTTTTTGGCGATCGCTGGTGGCGTTGCCGCCGCCGCGGTGACGATCCGGAAACCTGTTGGCATTAACAGGGTCGGCCGCGTCGCGCCTCGGGCGGTGACGCGACGCGCGGACGTAAAGGATACGAATTCATGACGATCCTCTTCGCACGAAGAAGTGATGAAGGGATCTATTAATTCAAAAAAATCAATAGTAAATGATTATTTTTTCTTGATCTAAGGCCTGCGTGTCGTCATCTTACATCTCGCCAACAATGCTTCGACATTGACTGCCGCAACATGATTGCCACCGGAACGGGATAGCACTTCATGTCCAATATCGACTGGCCGGCCGCCGCGGCCGTCTCGCCGCACCGCCCGCCGGCAGGTCGCCTGATCCGGATCGCGCCGGCGGCGGGTCGTTGGACCAGGGATGCCGCCGATGCTTGACGGGTTCTGGAGTCTCGAAGTCGCCGATGACCGGGGCATGGAAGCGCGCGGTGCGGTCGCGCTGCGCAAAGGCCGGATAAACGGCATCGACGAGCGGACCTGCGTCTCCGGCGAGTACCAGTGCCAGGGCAATCTCGTGCTCGGCATGCTGGACCTCGTCCTGCACGCCACCGACGCTGCCGGAGCGGACATTGCCGAGCGGGTACAGCTGCAGATTCAGGGCAGCGTCGCCGCCGCGACGATGGCGGCGTCCGGTACCGACCTGGCCGAGCCAGGGCGGCGCTTCGCGCTGTCGCTCCAATATCGCTCCGCCTGGGCACCGGCGGTACCCGGCGCGCCGGCGCAAGCCGGGCAGGCCGCCGCTGCGTCCTGGCTCGGCGCGACGCGCCGGTCCGGCACTGTCCGCCAGCTCGCGCGGCAGCCCGACGGGCGAGCCCGCGCCGCGGCGGCCCAGGGTCCGGACCAGCCGGGGATGCGTGGGAACGGTTTGGCCAGGGGCGGGGAACGCTGATCATGCCTGTGCTTCGCAACGCCAATTTCATGCCGTCGATCCGACTGCCCGTGGGCCGTGCCGCAGCCGGCCCAGCCACGCGCGGAGCCGATCCCGCGGTGCCGCAGATCCGGTGCCCACCCTGGTCTGCCGGGTTGGGGCATGCGAGCCGGCACCACGCCGCTCGGGCCCGGGACGACGAGGAATGCCGACTGCCGGTAGGCCTGGCCGCGCCCCTGATCCTGCTGGTGTCGATCGGTCTCTGGGCCGTGGCGATCGCCACCGGGCTCTGGCTGATCCGGATCACGTAACCGCATCGCGCGCCCGCTGAACCCGCCCGCTGAACCCGCCCGCTCAACCCGCCCGCTGAACCCGCGGTCGCAGGTGCCGGTCTGGCCGCGTGCTCGCGCAGGGCTGGCTCGATCGCGGCATCGGTCTGCGCAGCGTGGCGTCGAGCTGCATCGCCCACGCCGCCGCCGGCCGACTTGGCCAGGGAAAGCTGCTCGTAGGCCAGCGCCAGCAGCTTTTCCGCCCCATGGGCCGGCCAGAGCCACCGCGCGCGCCACGTGAAAGCGCCGAGCCCCGCCAGCGCGGCCGCGAGCGCGAGGCCGTCACGCATGTGCAGAGCCAGGCGCCGATCCAGTACCAGACAGCGACACGATGCCGCGGAGCCCGCATTCCAGGCCCGGCCGGGGCAGCCTTGCTCCCGCCTTCACCCGATGCTTAGAACGCCCGGGTACCGGCTCCCGGGCCCCCCGTTGTCGGGCTCCAAGATGAAAAGGGATTTCTGCATGGCGAAGATCAAGGTCAAGACTCCGGTGGTCGAGCTCGACGGCGACGAGATGACACGCATTATCTGGGGTTTCATCAAGGAAAAACTGATTCTTCCTTACCTCGACATCGATCTGAAGTATTTTGACCTGGGTATCGAATATCGCGACCGCACTGACGACCAGGTCACGGTGGATGCGGCCAACGCCATCAAGAAATACGGCGTCGGCGTCAAATGCGCGACGATCACGCCCGACGAGGCCCGCGTCGAGGAGTTCAAGCTCAAGCGGATGTACCGCAGCCCGAACGGCACCATCCGCAACATCCTCGACGGCACGATCTTCCGCGAGCCGATCATCTGCAGAAACGTGCCCCGCCTGGTGCCGCACTGGAACCAGCCGATCGTCATCGGTCGTCACGCCTATGGCGACATCTACCGCGCCGCCGAGACCAAGATCCTCAAGCCGGGCAAGGCGACGCTGCAGTTCCAGCCGGCGGACGGCTCGCCGGTGCAGGTGATCGAGGTGCACGACTTCAAGGGGCCGGGCGTGATCATGGGCATCCACAACACCCTCGCTTCGATCGAGGGCTTCGCCCGCGCCAGCTTCAACTATGGGCTTTCGCGTGGCTATCCGGTCTATCTCTCGACCAAGAACACGATCATCAAAGCCTATGACGGCATGTTCAAGGACACCTTCCAGGAGATCTTCGACAAGGAGTTCAAGGACCGGTTCGCCGCCAAGGGCCTGACCTACGAGCACCGGCTGATCGACGACATGGTCGCCTGCGCGCTCAAATGGCAGGGCGGCTATGTCTGGGCCTGCAAGAACTACGATGGCGACGTGCAGTCCGACATCGTGGCCCAGGGCTTCGGCAGCCTCGGCCTGATGACCTCGGTGCTGCTCTCCCCGGATGGGCAGACGGTGGAGAGCGAGGCGGCGCACGGCACCGTCACGCGCCATTACCGCGAGCACCAGAAGGGACGCGAGACCTCCACCAACCCGATCGCCTCGATCTTCGCGTGGACCCGCGGGCTGGCCTATCGCGGCCGCTTCGACAACACGCCGGATGTGACGCACTTCGCCGACGTGCTGGAGCGTGTCTGCGTCGAGACGGTGGAGAGCGGCGCGATGACGAAGGATCTTGCGGGGCTCGTCGGGCCGAAGGAGCCCTGGCTGAACACCCAGGCCTTCCTCGCCCGGATCGACGAGAATCTCACCAGGGCGATGGCGTAACGAAAGCCTGGTCCGTCCGTAACGGACCGGGCCGCGCGTCCTCGCCGCCGCTACCTGACGCCCCGTCCGCGGTCCTGCGGGCGGGGCGTTTTCGTAACCGGGAGGCAGGCGAAGCCGATCGAGGCCCGGGCGATGGCGGCGGCGGCGACCAAGCCGGCGATCAGGCCGGTCCGACGAAACCCGGGACCGAAGGGCAGCGCGAACCGCCAGGCGCCCATCGCCGGGATCGAAACGATTTGGTGCTGAACGGCCTCGACCCCGGCCTTCCCGGTTGTCTTGAGCGTCGCCACCGGCACCAGCCCCGTGGTCTCCCGTCCGATGCTCTGGCCGGCCTGTGTCGCGTTCACGGCGGCCGGGTGGTCCGCCGGGACGTCGAGCGCCGG
>JAJXSZ010000016.1 GCA_021784255.1 Pseudomonadota bacterium
GCCGCGCCCGCGCCAGCGCCGCATCGGCCGGGGCCAGGCGCGTCATCTGCCGCTGCGCCGCGATGCGGTCGCTGTGGATGAGCACGTCGAAGCGCGCGAGCTGGTCCGACGGGCGCAGCGCCGCGCCCCAGCGCGCGAGGAAATTGGCCTCGGCGGCGGGATCGCCGGCCAGTGCCACCCAGGCCGCGCGGATGAACGGCGCCGCGCGCGACGGCGCCAGCACCTCGGCGCAGCGCTGCAGCGCGCCCTCCTGCGCCGGCATGCGCGCCAGGCATAGGCGGCGTGCCGTGGCATCGTCCGGCTCGTTCGCCAGCGCCTCGTCGAGGCGTCGGGTAAGCACGTAGCCGAGCGGCCAGTCCGGGTTACGCGCCATGAAGGCGGCGATCTCCGCGGCGCTGGCCTGATCGGGGGCGAGCAGCCGGTAGAAGGTGACAAGCTTGACCGCGACCGGGTCGCCGACCGCGCGCGCCGCCGCCGCCGCGCCCGCCCAGTCATTGGCGCGCACCAGCGCCATCGGGCTCGGCTGGATCGGGTTGGGCTGCGGCGCGTTGGGCTGGGCCCACGCCTTGGCAGCCACCAGGGGGACAACCAGCAGAAGGCCGATGAGGGCGCGGCTGGCGCGCCGGAGCAGCAGCGGGGCGATTCGGGGCATGGCCCAGTGTAGCCGGGCCCGCGCTTGCGGCGTATCCCCCGCCCGCCTAGTTTTGCGGCCCGCTATTCGAGGAGAGTCACGCCATGTTCAGGGGATCGCTGGTCGCGTTGATCACGCCGATGCGCGAGGACGGCGCCGTGGACGAGCAGGCTTTCGAGCGCTTCGTCGACTGGCAGATCAAGGAAGGCACGCACGGCGTGGTGCCGGTCGGCACCACCGGCGAGAGCCCGACCCTCTCGCACTCGGAACACAAGCGCATCACCGAAATCGCGATCGCGGTCGCCAGGGGCCGCGTGCCGGTGATCGCCGGCACCGGGTCGAACTCCACCGCCGAGGCGATCGACCTCACGCGCCACGCGAAGCAGGCGGGGGCCGACGCGGCGCTCGTCGTCACGCCCTATTACAACAAGCCGACGCAGGAAGGCCTGTACTTGCATTTCAAGGCGATCGCGGACGCGGCCGACCTGCCGATCATCATCTACAACATCCCGCCGCGCAGCGTCGTCGACATGTCGGTGGAGACGATGGCGCGCCTGGCCGCGCACCCGAACATCATCGGCGTGAAGGACGCGACAGCGAACCTGGCGCGCCCGCTGCACACGACCCGGGCGTGCGGCAAGGCGTTCTGCCAGCTTTCCGGCGAGGACCACACGGCGCTGGCCTTCCTCGCCGCGGGCGGCGTTGGCTGCATCTCGGTCACCGCGAACGTGGCGCCGCGGCTGCTGCGGACCATGCACGAGACCTGGGCCGAGGGCGACACCAAGGGGGCGATGGCGATCCAGGAACGGCTGCTGCCGGTGCACGACGCGCTGTTCGCGGAGACGAGTCCCGGCCCGGTGAAGTATGCGGCGAGCCTGCTCGGGCATACCGCCGAGCGCTGCCGCCTGCCGCTGGCGCCGGTCAGCGAGCCGGTGAAGGCGCGGGTGCGCGCGGCAATGGCCGAGGCGGGGCTGCTGAACTGAGCCGCGCGCCCGCGAGGGCGCGCCGGCGACGGCGGACGACATGGCAGCGGGCAAGCTCATCAGCCACGGGGTCGCGGCGCAGAATCGCAAGGCCCGGTTCGATTACGCGATTCGCGAATCGATCGAGGCCGGAATCGTGCTCAAGGGGCCGGAAGTGAAAAGCCTGCGGCACGGGCGCGCGACGCTGGGCGAGGCCTGGGCCGGTGAGCGCGACGGCGAGCTGTGGCTGTTCAACGCCTACATCCCCGAATACCAGGGCGGCATCCTGTCCCGCTTCGAGCCTCGCTCTCCGCGCAAATTGTTATTGAAACGCAAAGATATGCGGCGTCTTATTGGGGAGGTGACGCGGGCCGGCGCGAGCCTCGTCCCGCTCGATATCCATTTCAACGAGCGCGGCCGCGCCAAGGTGCAGCTCGGGCTCGGCGTCGGCCGCAAGAAGGCCGACAAGCGGGCGGCGATCGCCGAGCGGGACTGGGCGCGCGACAAGGCCCGGCTGATGCGCGAACGCGGCTGAGACGGCGCGGCCGAACCGCGAACCCGGCGCGACCACCCGGCATGACGGCGGCGGCAACCCCCGTTAGTATCCGGCATCGGCAATTTCGAGGGTTGGACGATGGAGTCTGTTCGGACGACGTGGGCGCCGCGGGCGCTGAGCCTGCTGCGGATCGTGGCGGGACTGCTGTTCGTGGAGCACGGGCTGGCGAAGGTGTTCGGCTTCCCCGCCGGACCCGGGCTGTTCCACCTGCCACCGCTGTTCATGGCCGCCGGCCTGATCGAGTTCGTCGGCGGCACTCTGCTGGTGCTGGGACTGTTCACCCGCGCCGCGGCCTTCGTCATGTCCGGGGAAATGGCGATCGCCTATTTCAGCATGGACCTGCCGCGCTCGTTCCTCCCGCTCGCCAATCACGGCGAGGCGGTGATCCTCTACTGCTTCACCTTCCTCTATATCGCCGCGGCGGGCGGCGGCGCGTGGACCGTCGACGCCAGACTTTGAACTGGGGGCGTTGAACTGGGGGCGTTGAACTGGGGGCGTTGAACTGGGGGCCGCAGGCGGCGCCGTTCCAGAGCAGGAAATCCGACCAGGTGATTCTATCCGGTCGGAATTTGCTCTAGCGCAGCCGGGAAGCGACCGCGGCGAGCACGGCATCGAACATCGCCTCGGTCAGGACGCCCGTGTTCATGTTGTAGCGCGAAACGTGGTAGCTGTCGGCCAGCACGCGCCCGCCCGGCAACTCGTGCAGTGCGCCGTGGCCGAAGGCGGCGCGCGACGACCTGAGGTCGAGGGCGCGCAGCACCGCGCCGTGCGCGATGCGGCCAAGCGCGAGGATCACGCGCAGCCGCGGCAGGCCCGCCAGCTCGGCCTTGAGGAAATCGTTGCAGGCGCGGATTTCGGGCGGCAGCGGCTTGTTCTGCGGCGGCACGCAGCGCACCGCGTTGACGACGCGGACGTCGAGCCGCATCGCCTCGTCCGGCTCCGCCGTGTAGCGCCCATGCGCGAACCCTGCCCTGAGCAGCGCGCCATAGAGCGTGATCCCGGCGCCGTCGCCATGGAACGGGCGGCCGGTGCGGTTGGCACCGCGCAGCCCCGGCGCGAGTCCGACGACGAGCAGCCGCGCGTCGAAGGGCCCGAGGCTGGGCACCGGCGCGTTGAACCAGCTGGGATTCGCCGCCCGGTTATCGCCCCGGAATGCGGCCAGCCGCGGGCAGCGGGCGCAGTCGCGGCCCGGTTGCGCGATCACGCGTCGGCGGGATCGGCATAGGGTTCGGCCGGTGTCGCACGCTGCCCGCGTGCCGGGCGCGGCTCCATCTGCCGGCGGGTGAACTCGGGCGCGATCTCGGCGAGTTCGAGGAACTGGTCGGCCTGACGGCGCAGCTCGTCGGCGACCATCGGCGGCGTGGTCTTGATCGAGGAGACGACGGAGACGCGCACGCCGCGCCGCTGCACCGCCTCGACCAGGCTGCGGAAATCGGAATCGCCCGAAAACAGCACCGCGTGGTCGATCTTCGGCGCCAGCTCCAGCATGTCGACGGCCAGCTCGATATCCATGTTGCCCTTGACGCGCCGGCGGCCGGCGGCATCGGTGAACTCACGCGCCGGCTTGGTGACCAGCGTATAGCCGTTATAGGCGAGCCAGTCGGTGAGCGGCTTGAGCGGCGAATATTCCTCCGTTTCCAGCACCGCCGCGTAGTAGTAGGCGCGCAGCACGTTGGTCTGCTTGCGGAAAAAGCCGAGGAGATTGCGATAGTCGACGTCGAACCCGAGATTGCGGCTGGCGGAGTAGAGATTGGCCCCGTCAATGAAGAGCGCCGTGCGCTCGTTGGGTGGAAAATGCATTCGTGCGTGTCCGTGGTTGCAAGAAAAATGACGCCTGAGCTTGGTCGACGATCAAGCAATGACCGGCCGCACGCCCGGATGCAAGCTTGGCGCACGCGATGATCCTCATCGGCATCGGCGCCAACCTGCCCGGGCCGCATGGCGAGGCGCCGCTGGTCACGGCGCGCGCCGCGGTCGTGGCCCTGGCCGGCATCGCCGGGCTGCGGCTGGTCGCGGTGTCGCGTTTCTGGGAAAGCGCGCCGGTGCTGCCCGCTGGCCCGCCGGCGGTGGACCAGCCGCGCTATGTCAACGCGGTGGTGCGGCTGGAGGGCTGCGCCGGCGAGCGTGGCACGGACCCCGCCTGGCTGCTGGCCCGGCTGCAGGCGATCGAGGCCGCCGCCGGGCGGGTGCGTGGCGCGCGCAACGCGGCCCGCCCGCTCGACCTCGATATCCTCGACATCGACGGGCAGGTGCGCGCGGCACCGGACCCGGTGTTACCGCATCCGCGCCTGGCCGGGCGGGCTTTCGTGCTGCGCCCGCTGGCCGAGGTGGCGCCGGCCTGGCGCCATCCGCGGACCGGCCAGGCGGTCGGCGATCTGCTGGCCGGCGTGGCTGCGCAGGACGCAGCCCCGCTCTGATCGAATAGCCTTGCATCGGACGCGCGCGACGCCTATCTGTCCGCTCTTATCCCTTGATTTTGCTATGGAGGACACGGCATGGCGCGCGTGACGGTCGAAGATTGCGTGGAGCGGGTGCCGAACCGCTTCGAGCTGGTGCTATTCGCGGCGCAGCGGGCGCGCAACATCTCCCGCGGCGAGGAACTGACGATCGACCGCGACAACGACAAGAATCCGGTGGTGGCGCTGCGCGAGATCGCCGACGCCACGCTGCCGCTCGAAAAGCTCGAGGGCGACCTGCTGAAGTCGCTGTCGCGCGCGCCGGAGCCGGAGCCGGCAGACGAGGAGGTGATGGACCTCATCCCGACCGACCAGAACATCTTCGGCCTGCAGGATCTCTCCGCCGAGGAAGAGGCGGCGGCGATCCCGCCCGAGGAAATGACCGCCGAGGACATCGAGGCGGCGATCGCCGCCGAGCTGGGCGGCGGCCGGCGCTGACGGCAGGCCCGGGGAGCAACGCATGCAGGGGCGCGGCGAACCGGCCTGGCGCGCCCCTTCCCTGCGGCTTCCGGATGGCCTGACCACGGCCGCGGCTCCCGCCGCCGAGACGGCCCCCGCTGCCCTGATCGCGCCGCTGCTCGCGGCGCTGCGCGGCTACGACCCCAACGCCGACCTCACGCTGGTCGAGCAGGCCTACCTGCTCGCATCCGGCGCGCATGCCACGCAGAAGCGCGACAGCGGCGAGCCCTACATCACCCACCCCGTCGCCGTGGCGATGATCCTCGCCGGCTACCGGCTCGACACCGGCTCGCTGGTGACGGCGCTGCTGCACGACACGATCGAGGACACGCCGGTGACGCGCGCCGAGATTGCGCGCCGCTTCGGCGAGGAGATCGCGGGGCTGGTCGACGGGGTCACCAAGCTGACCCGGCTGGAGCTGCAGTCCGACCGCACCAAGCAGGCCGAGAATTTCCGCAAGCTGGTGCTCGCCCTCTCGCGCGACATCCGGGTCCTGCTGGTCAAGCTCGCGGACCGGCTGCACAACATGCGCACGCTGGGTTCCATTCCGAAACCGGAACGGCGCCAGCGCATCGCGCGCGAGACGATGGATATCTACGCGCCGCTCGCCGACCGCATCGGCATGGACGCGATGAAGACCGAGCTGCAGAACCTCGCATTCGCGCAGCTCGAACCGGACGCCTACGAAACGATCACGGCGCGGCTCAACTTCCTGCGCGGTCAGGGAGCGGATGTGATCGAGCGGATGCGCGGCGAGCTCGCGCGCATCTGCCGCGAGTCCGGCGTCGAGGTGACCGAGGTCACCGGGCGGGAGAAATCGCCGTTCTCGGTCTGGGAGAAGATGAAGCGGCGCAACGTCGAGTTCGAGCAGCTCTCGGACATCATGGCCTTCCGCATCGTCGTTCCCACGCGCGAGGCCTGCTACGCCGCCCTCGGCGCCGTGCACGCCGCCTATCCGGTCACCGCCGGGCGGTTCAAGGACTACATTTCGACCCCGAAATCGAACGGCTACCAGAGCCTGCACACCGGCGTTGCCCTGCGCGCGCCGCGCAACCAGAAGATCGAGGTGCAGATCCGCACGCCCGACATGCATGCGGTGGCCGAGAACGGCGTGGCCGCGCACTGGCACTACAAGGGCGGCGGGCGCGCCGGGCCCGAAACCGACGAGATGCGGCGCTTCCGCTGGGTGCAGGACCTGCTCGAGATCCTGGAGAACTCGAGCGCCGACGAGTTCCTCGAGAACACCCGCCTTGAGCTCTACCAGGACCAGGTGTTCTGCTTCACGCCGAAGGGCCAGCTGATCCAGCTCCCGCGCGGCGCAACACCGGTCGATTTTGCCTACGCCGTGCACTCGCAGGTGGGCGATACCTGCGTCGGCGCCAGGATCAACGGCAAGCTGATGCCGCTGCGCCACGTGCTGCAGAACGGCGACCAGGTCGAGATCATGACCTCGCGCGGCGGCACGCCCTCGGCGCAGTGGGAGCGCTTCGTCGTCACCGGCAAGGCGCGCGCGCGCATCCGCCGCTTCCTCCAGCAACAGCAACGCGAAGCCAACCGCGACGCCGGGCGCACGGCGCTGACCAAGGCGTTCCGCGCCGACGGGCTCGACGGCTCGGAAAAAGTGCTCGAGGGCGCGCTGAAGACGCTGAAGCTCGCTGGCCTCGACGAGCTGTTGATCGCGGTCGGCACCGGACATCTCTCGGCGCGCGACGTGGTCGCCGCCGCCTACCCCGAGCTGCGCGTGGCGGCGCGCGCGCAGCACATGCTCCCCAGCCTGCCGGCCCGCGCCAAGCCGCCAGCCAGCGGCAACACGCTGCCGATCACCGGGCTCGTGCCGGGCATGGCGATCCGCTATGCCGGCTGCTGCCATCCGGTTCCCGGCGACCCGATCGTCGGCATCGTGACCACCGGCAAGGGGGTGACGATCCACGCGCGCGAGTGCCCGACGCTCGAGACTTTCGCTACGACGCCGGAACGGTTCATCGACGTCGACTGGGAGCAGGGTGCGCAGGTCCCGCCCAAGGGCGAGGGCTTCACCGGGCGGCTCTCGGTGATCGCGGACAACGCGCCGACCTCGATCGCCTCGGTGACCAACGCCATTTCCAAGCAGGATGCGGCGGTGGCGAGCCTGCGCGTGGTCAACCGCCAGGCGGATTTCTTCGAGATGCTGGTCGATGTCGAGGTGCGCGACCTGCAGCAGCTCGCCGCGGTGATGGCGAGCCTGCGCGCTGCCTCGCATGTGCACGAAGTGGACCGCGCCCGCGGCTGAGCAGCGGCCCTGCCTGGTGCGGACGGCGGCAGCAACGGCGCGGGTGCGAACGGCCGATCACGAGATCCTGGAAGCGGAGGCTACGATGTCGCAACGTCTCGACCCCGCGCAGGTCGCCCCCGAGGCGATCCGCGCCATGCGCGCGCTGCAGGCGCACGTGAGCGCGAACGGCCTCGACCCGCGCCTCGGCGAGCTGGTCAAGCTGCGCGCTTCGCAGCTCAATGGCTGCGCCTATTGCCTGGCGCTGCACGCCGACATCGCGCGCCGGCACGGCGAGGTGCAGGCGCGCATCGACATGCTGCCGGCCTGGCGCGAGGCGGGCGCGCTCTACTCGGCACGCGAGCGCGCGGCGCTGGCCTTCGCCGAAGCAGTGACGCGGATCGGCAAGGCCGGGGTTCCGGACCCGGTCTACGCCGAGGCAGCGCGGCATTTCACGCCGGCGGAGCTGGTGGAGCTCGCGCTGATGATCGCCACGATCAATGCGTGGAACCGCCTGATGGCGACGTTTCGCGTGCCGCCCGCCATCGCGCCGGCGGCCGCAGCCTGACGCGCCGGCCATGATCCTCGGCATCGGCTCCGATATCTGCGACATCCGCCGCATCGAGGCGACGATGCAGCGCTTCGGCGAGCGTTTCCTGCTGCGCGTCTTCACCGAGACAGAGCGGCACCGGGCGGAGCGCCGTAACGGGCAGAACCGCGCCGGCACCTACGCCAAGCGGTTCGCGGCGAAGGAGGCGTGCGCCAAGGCGCTGGGCACCGGGTTTCGCCACGGCGTGTTCATGTCCGATCTCGGCGTGGTGAACCGGCCAGGCGGGCAGCCGGGCTTCCTGCTGACCGGCGGCGCCGCTGCGCGGCTGGCGCTGCTGCTGCCCGCAGGCCATGCGCCACGGCTCGACCTCACGATGACCGACGAATACCCGTATGCCTATGCGCATGTGGTCATCTCCGCCATCCCGCCCTGAAAACGCCGCTCCCGGAAAAGTCCGCGACGCCTTGGGCACCCGGCCGGGTGCGTGGCGCCGGAATGGCTGCTAGAGCAGCCTCCGATCCGTCGGAGCCGGCCCGACTCAGGCAGACCGGAGATGAGTTGCTCTGGATTCCAGGTTCCCCAGGGCAAAAACCCGGCCATGTGATTCTATCTGGTCGGACATGGTTCTAGAGCACCCGCGAACCCTCGCCGCGGGCGAATGGAGACGATCGGAACGATATGACAGAGTTGGTCGATGCTTCGCGAAACGGCAACCCGCGCGTACGGCGCCGGGACCTGATCGCCACCGGCACAATGCTGCTCGGCGGCATCGGCGCGCTCGTGCTCGCGCCACACCCGGCCGCCGCGGCGCCGCCCGACCTGACCCGCGAGGCGGTCTTCTTCGATCCCGCGGCCCCGGTGCTCGGCCACGCGAAGGGCACGCTGCCGATCGCCGAGTTCTTCGACTACCGCTGCCCCTATTGCCGGGGCATGCACCCGGTGCTGCAGCGCCTGATCGCCAACGACGCCGATATCCGCTTCGTCGCCAAGGAATGGCCGGTCTTCGGCGGCCCCTCGGTCACCGCGGCGCGCGTGGCGCTGGCGGCGGCCTGGCAGGGCAAGTTCGCCGCGGTGAACGACGCCCTGTTCGCGGCCCCCATCGCCAACGACGCCGCGGTCCTGCAGGCGGCGCGCCAGGCCGGCCTCGACATGACGCGGCTCGCGCACGACATGCAGACGCGCGCCGCCGACCTCGACCACGAGCTGGGAACGGTCGCGATGCAGGCCAATGCGCTCGGCCTGCAGGGCACGCCGTCGTTGATCATCGGCAACTATCTGATCCCCGGCGCGCTCGACGAGGAAAACCTCGCACGCGTGGTGCGCGACGCGCGCGCGCAGCTCGCGCGCAAGGCCGGCTGAAGCGGCGGGGCGGGAACCGGCGGGCGCGCCGGCGCGCGCCGCCCTTCCCGCCCGCCCGCGCCTCAGTTGCCGACGATCTCGCGGATCACGCCGAGCGCCTCGTCCACCCCGGCCTGGTCAACGTCGAGATGCATGCAGGCGCGCCCGCGCGGGCCCATCACCGAAAAGGCGATGCCGCGCGCGCGTGCCTTGGCAGCGAGCGCCTCCGCGCTCATGCCCGCGCCCGAGGGTTTGAAGAACACCAGGTTGGTCTGCGGTGTCTGCACCTCGAAGCCCGGAAGCTGCGCCAGCCCCGCGGCGAAGCGCCGGGCGTTGGCGTGGTCCTCGGCGAGACGCTCGACATGGTGGTCGAGCGCATAGAGGCAGGCGGCGGCACAGATGCCGGCCTGGCGCATCGAGCCGCCGAGCCGCTGCTTCCAGCGCCAGGCGGCATCGATGAAGGCGGCCGGGCCGCACAGCACGGCGCCGAGCGGCGCGCCGAGCCCCTTGGTGAAGTCGAGCCACACGCTGTCGTAGCCGACGGCCATCTCGGCCGCGGCAACGCCGGCGGCCACCGCCGCGTTCATCAGCCGTGCCCCGTCCATGTGCGTCGCCATGCCATGTGCGTGCGCCCAGTCGGCGACCGCGCGCAGCCGCGCCAGCGGCCAGACCGTGCCGCCGCCGGTATTGGCGGTCTGCTCCACCTCGACCAGCACCTGCGGCATGGCGTAGCGGGTCTTCGCGCGCAGCGCGGCATCGAGCGCCGCGACCTCGAACTGCCCGCCCTCGCCGGGCAGACCGGTGATCTGCACTCCCGTCAGCGCCGCACCCCCGCCGCCCTCGCTGGTGAGGATATGCGCGGTCTGGTGCGCCAGGATCTCGTCGCCGGGGCGGCAATGGGTGAGGATCGCGATCTGGTTGCACATCGTCCCGCTGGGCAGGAACACCGCGGCTTCCTTGCCGAGCAGCCTGGCCATGCGGTCGCACAGCGCATCGACGGTGGGGTCGAGCCCCGCCTGCTCGTCGCCGAGCTCGGCCGCCATCATCGCCGCCTTCATCGCCGCCGTCGGCAGCGACTGGGTGTCGGAATAAAGGTTGACCCGCACCGGCGGCAGGCCTGGCGCGGGGCGTGGCGGAGCATGGACCATGTGGTTCTGGTTTCCGGCTGTGAGTGAATCGGGCTCGCGGCCGGTCAGGTCGGCGGACCGACGCCCTCCAGCCGGCGGAAATAGACCACCTTGGCCGCCGGTTGGCCAGTGGGCGCGCGGAAGCCAGGCCGGATCGGGATCATGGCCGGCATGCCCGCCTGCGCGAACGCTGTCACGCGGCGTCGGGCTGCACGGATGCGGGCGGCTTGGGGGCCGAGGACCGGCCATAGACGACGCTGGCGCGCCGCAGGAAGGCGCTGACCATGCGATGCACGGCCTCGGCGAACACCACGCCGATCGCGGCCTTGAGCACGCGGCTGCGAAACTCGAAATCGACGTGGAAATCGATCCGGCAGCCGGTTCCCGCGGGTTCGAAGAGCCAGTGATTGGTAAGGTAGTGAAACGGTCCGTTCTCGTAGGTGACGTTGATGCAGCGCGGCCGTTCCAGGGTCACCCGGCTGGTGAAGCGCTCGCGGAACGGGCCGAAGCCGATGGTGAGGTCGGCGATCATCTGCGTCTCGGTGCGCGACCGCACCCGCGCCCCGACGCACCAGGGCAGGAACTCGGGATAGCGGCCGACATCGGCGACCAGATCGAAAAGCTGCTCGCAGCTCCAGGGAACGGTGCGGATTTCCGCGTGGCGCGGCATCAGCCGGCCGCGCGGGCGGCACGCAGAGCCGCGAAATCCTGATCGGCGTGATAGGAGGAGCGCGTGAGCGGGCTTGCCGAGACCATCAGGAAGCCGCGGGCACGGGCGAGGGAGGCGTATTCCTCGAACATCGCCGGCGGAACGAACTCGGCGACGGCGGCGTGCTTGACCGTCGGCTGCAGATACTGGCCGATGGTCAGGAAATCGACGCCGGCGATGCGCAGGTCGTCCATCACCTGCATCACCTCCGCGCGCGCCTCGCCGAGGCCGACCATGAGGCCGGACTTGGTGAACAGGCCGGGCGCGAGCGACTTCATCCGGTCGAGCAGGCGCAGCGACTGGTAGTAGCGCGCGCCCGGACGGATCGCCGGGTAGAGGCGCGGCACCGTCTCGAGGTTGTGGTTGAAGACGTCCGGCGGTGCCGCGGCGACGATCTCGCCCGCCCCCTCCTTGCGCAGGAAATCCGGCGTCAGGATCTCGATCGTCGTCCCCGGAGCGCCGGCACGGACGGCGCGGATCGTGGCGGCGAAATGCGCCGCTCCGCCATCGGCGAGATCGTCGCGGTCAACCGAGGTGATGACGACGTGGCGCAGGCCGAGCCGCGCCACCGCGTCGGCCACCCGGCGCGGCTCGTCGGCATCGAGTGGCTGCGGCTGGCCGGTGGCGACGTTGCAGAAGGCGCAGGCGCGCGTGCAGGTGTCGCCCATGATCATCATGGTGGCGTGGCGCTGCGACCAGCACTCGCCGACATTGGGGCAGGCCGCCTCCTCGCACACCGTCACCAGGCGGTTGGCGCGCAGCAGGTCGCGGGTCTCGTGATAGACCGGGTGGGTCGGCGCCTTCACCCGGATCCAGGCCGGCTTGCGGGCGATCGGGTGGTCCGGGCGCGCGGCCTTTTCCGGATGCCGGGCGGCGCCGGCCTTGCGGTGGTCGATCACGGTCCGGGTCGAAACCGGGGTGTCCATGGCTCAGAAGTGGACAACCCGCCCGTAGGCGTCAAGCACGGCCTCGTGCATGGTCTCGCTGATCGTCGGATGCGGGAAGACGGTGTGCATCAGCTCGGCCTCGGTCGACTCCAGCGTGCGGGCGATGGCGTAGCCCTGGATCATCTCGGTGACCTCGGCGCCGGCCATGTGCGCGCCGAGCAGCTCGCCGGTCTCGGCGTCGAACACGGTCTTCACCATGCCCTCCGCCTCGCCCATCGCGATCGCCTTGCCGTTGCCGATGAACGGGAAGCGGCCGACCCGCACCTTGCGCCCGGCCGCCTTCGCCCGGGCCTCGGTCCAGCCGACCGAGGCGACCTGCGGCATGCAGTAGGTGCAGCCCGGGATGTTGCTCCAGTCGAGCGGGTGTGGATGCAGGCCGGCGATCTGCTCGACGCAGACCACGCCCTCGTGGCTTGCCTTGTGCGCGAGCCAGGGCGGCCCCGCCAGGTCGCCGATGGCGTAGATGCCGGGCTCGCCGGTGCGGCCGTATTCGTCGATCACCACATGCGTGCGTTCGACCTTCACGCGGGATCCCTCGAGGCCGAGATTCTCCACGTTGCCGACGATGCCGACCGCGGAAATCACGCGATCGACCGTGATCTCCTGCGTCTTGCCGCCGGCCTCGACCACGACGGTGACGCTGTCGGCCGCTTTCCGCACCGCCTTCACCGACGCCGCGGTGAGGATGGTCATGCCCTGTTTCTCGAAGGATTTCCTGGCGAAAGCCGAGATTTCCTCGTCCTCCACCGGCAGCACGCGGTCCATCACCTCGACCACGGTGACGGCCGCGCCCATGTTGCGAAAGAAGCTCGCGAACTCGATGCCGATGGCGCCCGAGCCGATGACCAGCAGCGAGCGGGGCATCGCCGGGGGCACCATGGCGTGGCGGTAGGTCCAGATCAGCTTGCCGTCGGCCTCGATGCCCGGCAGCTCGCGGGCGCGCGCGCCGGTGGCGAGGATGATGTGCGGTGCCGCGAGCGTGGCCACGGGCTTGCCGTCCTTGCTGACGGCGAGGCGGCCGGCGCCGGCGAGCTGCGCCGTGCCGTCGATGACGGTGATCTTGTTCTTGCGCATCAGGTGCGCGACGCCGGCGGAAAGCTGCTTCGCCACCGCCCGCGAGCGCTTGACCACCGCAGCGAGATCGAAACGGATATTGTCGGCGGCGAGACCATAATCCCCGAGGTGGTGCAGGAGGTGGTTGATCTCGGCGGAGCGCAGCAGCGCCTTGGTCGGGATGCAGCCCCAGTTGAGGCAGATGCCGCCGAGATTCTCGCGCTCGACCACCGCCGTGTTCATGCCGAGCTGGGCGGCGCGGATCGCTGCGACATAGCCGCCGGGGCCGCCACCTACCACGACGACATCGAAGCTCTGCTCGGCCATGGGATTCTCCTTATGCGGCCAGCGCCGCGAGCGTTTCGCCTTCGAGGCGCATCGTCGTCCAGTCGTCGAGCGGCCTGGCGCCGAGACCGCGATAGAAAGCGATCGAGGGCGCGTTCCAGTCCAGCACCTGCCAATTCATGCGCGCGCACCCCTCGGCGATGGCGCGCGCCGCGAGAACGCGAAAAACCGCCTTGCCGATGCCACCGCCGCGATGCTCGGGCTCGACGAAGATATCCTCGAGATAGAGGCCCGGCCGCGCCCTGAAGGTCGAGAAGTCGTAGTACCAGAGCGCGAAGCCGACCGCCTCCCCGGCCTTTTCGATGATCGCCGCGTGCGCGTGCGGCAAGGGGCCGAACAGCGCGCGGGCGAAATCCTCCGCGGTGCCGACCGCCTCGTGCGTCAGTTCTTCGTATTCGGCAAGGCGGCGGACGAAATGGGCGACGAGCGCCTCGTCGCCCGGCTTCGCGTCGCGCAAGACGACGCCCGGCGGCATCGCGGCGTGCGGTCCGGTCACAGCATCAGGCTCAGCGGGTCCTCGACGATGCGCTTGAAGGCGCTGAGCCAGCGGGCGCCGAGCGCGCCATCGACCACCCGGTGGTCGACCGAGAGCGTGCACGTCATCATCGTTGCGATAGCGACCTGATCGCCGCGCACCACCGCACGCTTCTCGCCCGCGGCAACCGCGAGGATCGCGGCCTGCGGCGGGTTGATGATCGCCGAGAATGTGCTGACGCCGTACATCCCCATGTTGGAGATGGAGAAGCCGCCGCCCTGGAACTCCTCGGGCTTCAGCTTGCCGGACTTGGCTCGCGCCGCCAGGTCCTTCATCTCGTTGCTGATCGCGGCCAGGCCCTTGCGGTCCGCCTGGCGCACGATCGGCGTGATGAGCCCGTCCGGAATCGAAACGGCCACCGAGATGTCGACGTCGTTGTAGAGCGCGATGCCGTCGTCGGTCCAGGAGGCGTTGACCCCCGGCACCTGGCGCAACGCAATCGCCGCGGCCTTGATGATGAGGTCGTTGACCGAAAGCTTGAACGCGCCCGGCGCCTCGGCCGGAGACTTGGCGTTGAGCCTGGTGCGCAGGGCGAGCATGGCGTCGAGCTCGATATCAGTCGAAACATAGAAATGCGGGATCGTCGCCTTCGCCTCGGACAGCCGCCGGGCGATGACGCGGCGTATCGTCGAGTGCGGCACCAGGGTATGCGCGGCCAACCCGGCGGCGCTGACCGGCGCCGGCGCGGGGGCCGCGGCGGGTTTCGCGGCCTGCGGCGCGGCCGCGGCGGGTTTCGCGAGCGCGGCCTGCACGTCCGCGCGCACGATCCGGCCGTTCGGGCCGGAGCCGGCCAGGCCGGCGAGGTCGAGCCCGGCCTGCCGGGCCATCCGCCGCGCCAGCGGCGAGGCGACGATACGGCTGGCATCGTGTCCGTTCACGGCCGGCGCCGCAGCGGGTGCGGAAGCAGGGGCGGGCGCGGCCTGGGCCGTGGCGGCCGCCGGTGCTGTCGCGGGTGCGCGAGCGGGTGCTGCGGCTGGTGCTGGCGCCGCGGCGGCGGGCGCCGCCCGTGCCGGCGCGGGGCCGTCGGGCAGCTTCTCCCCAGGCTCGACCAGGATCGCGATCGGCTCGTTGACCTTCACGCCCTGGCTGCCGTCGGCGACGAGGATGCGCCCGAGCACCCCCTCGTCCACCGCCTCGACCTCCATCGTCGCCTTGTCGGTCTCGATCTCGGCGATGACATCGCCGGCGCGGACCGTGTCGCCCTCGTGCTTGAGCCAGCGCGCGAGCGTGCCTTCGGTCATCGTCGGCGAGAGCGCGGGCATCAGGATGTTGGTGGCCATCGCGCGATCTCCTCAGAATAATTTCTTCACCGCGTCCACCACCCAGGCGGGCTGTGGCAGCGCCAGCTTCTCCAGATTGGCCGCATAGGGCAACGGCACGTCCACGCCATGCACCCGCGCCGGCGGCGCGTCGAGCCAGTCGAAGGCGTGCTCGACGATCTGCATCACCACCTCGGCGCCGATGCCGGCGTAGGGCCAGCCTTCCTCGACGGTGACGAGACGGTTGGTCTTCCTCACGCTCTCGACGATGGTCGCGGTGTCGAGCGGGCGCAGCGAGCGCAGGTTGATCACCTCCGCGCTGATCCCCTGTTCGGCCAGCGCCTCGGCCGCGGCCAGCGCGACCCCCACCATGATCGAGAACGCAACGATCGTCACCTGCGTGCCGGGCCGCTCGACCTTGGCCTTGCCGATCGGCAGCACGAAATCCTCGGCGACCGGGCACTCATGGCTGTGGCCATAGAGGATCTCGTTCTCCAGCACGATAACCGGGTTCGGATCGCGGATCGCCGCGCGCAGCAGCCCCTTGGCATCCGCCGCCGACCACGGGGCGACGACCTTGAGTCCGGGGCAATGCGCATACCACGAAGCGTAGCACTGGCTGTGCTGCGCCCCGACCCGGCTCGCCGCGCCGTTCGGGCCGCGGAAGACGATGGGGCAGCCCATCTGGCCGCCGGACATGTAGAGCGTCTTGGCGGCCGAGTTGATGATCTGGTCCATCGCCTGCATGGCGAAGTTGAAGGTCATGAACTCGACGATCGGCCGCAACCCGTTCAGCGCCGCCCCCACCGCCATGCCGGTGAAGCCATGCTCGGTGATCGGCGTGTCGATGACGCGGCGGGGTCCGAATTCCTCGAGCAGGCCCTGGCTGATCTTGTAGGCCCCCTGATACTGCGCGACCTCCTCGCCCATCAGGAACACGCGCTCGTCGGCGCGCATCTCCGCGGCCATGGCGTCGCGCAGCGCCTCGCGCACGGAAAGCGGCCTGGTCGGCCCCCATTCCTTCTCCGCCGCCCCCGCCGGTCCGCCGGCGCGCACGGCCGCGGCAACGGTGGGGCCCGGTTGCGATGCCGGCGGGCTGGCCGGTGCTGCGGCTGGTGCCGCAGCCGGGGCGGAAGCCGGGGCGGAAGCCGCCGCGGGCTTCGCCGCCTCGCCGTCGGCGCCGATCACCGCGATCGGCGTGTTCACCGCCACACCTTCCGTGCCCTCGGGGACGAGGATGCGTGCGAGCCGGCCCTCGTCCACCGCCTCGACCTCCATCGTCGCCTTGTCGGTTTCGATCTCGGCGATGACGTCGCCGGCGCGGATGTCGTCGCCCACGCTCTTGAGCCAGCGGGCGAGCTTGCCCTCGGTCATGGTCGGCGAGAGCGCCGGCATCAGGATCTCGGTGGCCATCGCTCAGCCCTCCACCAGCACGTCGGTCCACAGCTCTGCCGCATCCGGCTCCGGCGAGGCCTGCGCGAAATCCGCCGCCTCCTGCACCACCGCCTTCACCTCCTCGTCGATCGCCTTGAAGTCGGCCTCGCCGACGCCCATCGCCTCCAGCCGGTGGCGCGCATGCTCGATGCAGTCGCGCTCGCTGCGCATCTTCTGCACCTCCTCGCGGGTGCGGTACTTGGCCGGGTCGGACATCGAGTGGCCGCGATAGCGGTAGGTCTTCAGCTCCATCAGGTATGGGCCCTTGCCGGCGCGACACCAGGCGACGGCGATCTTCGCCGCCTCCCAGGTCGCCTCGACATCCATGCCGTCGACCTGCACGCCCGGCACCCCCCAGGCGGCGGCATTCTTCGACAGGTCGCGACTCGCGGAGGCGCGCTCGACGCTGGTGCCCATGCCGTACTTGTTGTTCTCGATCACGTAGATGCAGGGCAGCTTCATCAGCGCGGCGAGGTTGAAGCTCTCGTAGACCTGGCCCTGGTTGGAGGCGCCCTCGCCGAAATAGGTCACGCCGACGCGGTCGTTGCCGCGGTAGTGGTTGGCGAAGGCGAGACCCGTGCCGAGCGAGACCTGGGCGCCGACGATGCCGTGCCCGCCAAAGAAGTTCCGCTCCTTGCTGAACATGTGCATGGAGCCGCCCTTGCCGTGCGAATAGCCGGTGGCGCGGCCGGTCAGCTCCGCCATCACGCCGCGCGCCTGCATGCCGGTGGCGAGCATATGGCCGTGGTCGCGGTAGGAGGTGATGACCTGGTCGCCCTCCTCGAGCGCCGCCTGGATGCCGACCACCACCGCCTCCTGGCCGATATAGAGGTGGCAGAAGCCGCCGATCAGGCCCATGCCGTAGAGCTGGCCGGCCTTCTCCTCGAAGCGGCGGATCAGCAGCATCGAGCGCCAGGCGGTGAGCAACTGGTCGCGGGTCATCCCCGACGCCGCTTCCCGGCCCTTGCCACGCTTCTTCGCCTCGACGGTCATGCGGTCCTCCCCGGAATCATGCGAGACCTATCAACGGGATTCCGGCGCTGCAAGCACGCCAGGGTGAAAAACCGTGATTGTGCAACGCAATACGCGAGGTTAACCGAATTTCCGTTAACTGCTTGTGGGCAGCGCAGGTTCCGCGCCGCCCACGCAATTTTCTTTGCCCGCCTGCCCGATGCCGGCAAGCATCCATCGCCGCCGCCGCCACCATCGCAGCGAGGTTACCCTCGCCGGCGCTCAGAACAGCTTCCCGCCCTGGCCGTAGGGGACGATGATGTCGGCCGGACGGCTGAGGTTCAGCATCGCGCGCACGCGCTCGTCGAGCACGTCAAGATCGAGATGGTCGCCCCGCAGCGCCGCCACCCGGCGCTGCCAGACCGCCTGGTCGGATTTGGCGGCGGCAAGTTCGGCGACGGCTGCCTTTTCCTCCTTCCGCCGCTCGGCATAGGCATGCAGGCCACGGCTGCCCTGCGTCGCCTGCCAGCCGAAATAGGCGGCGAACAGGAACAGCACGGCGGGCAGCAGCAGGCTGCGAAGCTGGCGGCGCAGGGCTTGGCCCCAGGTGACAACGAGGCGGGAAGGCCCCGGATGGACGGCGGAGAAGAACACGGAACCCTGTCGGTGGTGCGGCGAAAGCAACTCATCGAATCACATTTTCGCCGATTTGCCAAAGGTTTCTGAAAAATATTTCACGCTGTGGGACAGCCGTGCCATGTAATTGCCACACCCCGGCCCGGCCGCCGTCCTAAAGCAGGGCTTGGATACCATCTCCTGTCCGGGCCCGCTTCCCCGGACATCGCCCCAAGGAGGCTCCGCGATGACGAAGAACTCGCTCCTGCTCGCCACCGTTCTCGCTCTCGCGCTGCCCGGCGCCGCGCTCGCCGATGGGTGGCACGGCCGCGAGGGCGACTGGCACGGTCACTGGCGCGGCGGCTGGGGTCCCGGGGCCTATGTCTATGCGCCGCCGCCGGTCTATGTCGCGCCGCCGCCGGTCTACGCCCCGCCGCCGGTCTATATCGCCCCGCCGCCGGTCGTCTATGCGCCGCCGGTCGTGGTGGCGCCGCCGTCGCTGTTCCTGGGCTTCCTGTTCCGCTGAGCCGCCGCCGGCTCAGGGCCGGGTCAGGATGGCGCGCCCGGCATATTGCGCCGCCGGGCCGAGCGACTCCTCGATGCGCAGCAGCTGATTGTATTTGGCGATGCGGTCGCTGCGCGACAGGCTGCCGGTCTTGATCTGCCCGCAATTGGTCGCGACCGCCAGGTCGGCGATGGTCGCATCCTCGGTCTCGCCGGAGCGGTGGCTCATCACCGCGCGCCAGCCGGCGCGGTGCGCCATCTCCACCGCCGCCAGGGTCTCCGTCAGCGTGCCGATCTGGTTCACCTTGATCAGGATCGCGTTGCCGTAGCCGCCCGCGATGCCGCGGGCAAGACGTTCTGTATTGGTGACGAAAAGATCGTCGCCCACGAGCTGCAGGGTGCCGCCGAGGCGCTCGGTCAGCAGCTTCCAGCCCTCCCAGTCGTCCTCCGCGCAGCCATCCTCGATCGAAACGATAGGGAAACGACCGCACAGCCCGGCAAGGTAGTCGACCATGCCCGCGGCATCGAGCTCGCGGCCCTCGCCCGCGAGCCGGTAGCGCCCGCCCGCGTAGAACTCGGTCGCCGCACAGTCGAGCGCGAACGTCACATCCTCGCCGGGCCGGTAGCCGGCCGCCTCGCAGGCGCTGGCGATGAAGCCGAGCGCGTCCGCGGCCGAGCCGATATTGGGCGCGAACCCGCCCTCGTCGCCGACATTGGTGTTATGCCCGGCCGCGGCGAGCTTGCGCTTCAGCGCCATGAAGATTTCCGAGCCCATGCGCAGCGCGTCGGCGAAGGTCGCCGCCCCCACCGGCTGGATCATGAACTCCTGGATGTCGATCGGGTTGTCGGCGTGGCGGCCGCCGTTGACGATGTTCATCATCGGCACCGGCAGGACGCGCGCGGCGAGGCCGCCGACATGGCGCCACAGCGGCACGCCCGCCTCCGCGGCCGCCGCCTTGGCGCAAGCGAGGCTGACGCCAAGCAGCGCGTTGGCACCCAGACGCGACTTGTTCGGCGTGCCGTCGAGATCGATCAGCAGCTCGTCGAGCAGGATCTGCTCGGCGGCGTCCATGCCGACGACGCCGGCGAGGATCTCGCCATGCACCGCCGCGACCGCCTCGCGCACCCCCTTGCCGCCGTAGCGCGAGGGGTCGCCGTCGCGCCTCTCGACCGCCTCGTGCGCGCCGGTCGAGGCGCCGGAGGGAACCGCGGCGCGGCCGATGGCGCCGCTTTCCAGCACCGCATCGACTTCGATCGTGGGGTTGCCGCGGCTGTCGAGGATTTCGCGGGCGGCGAGAGTGGCAATGGCGCTCATGGCGGGCTCCGTAAGGCTGCGCGCGCTCTATCAGAGCCGGCGCCGCCCCGCTACCGCCCGCCCCGCTAGCGCCGCCCCGCTACCGCCCGCCCGAGTCCGATCCGCCCGAGCCCGATCCGCCCGGGTCCGACCCGCCCGAGTTCGACCCGCCCGAGTCCGACCCGCCGTCGCGGCCCCAGCCGCCCTCCGAGCCACGCCCGCCCTCCGCGCCCCGGCTGCCCCGCATCAGCGGCTGCGCGCGCCGGCGCAGCACCGGGTCGCGCCGCTGCGCGGTGAGGCCCCAGA
>JAJXSZ010000222.1 GCA_021784255.1 Pseudomonadota bacterium
GGCGCTGGCGCTGGCCCCCACCCACGCGGAGGCCTGGTTCACCTGCGGCACCGCGCTTGCCGTGCTGGGCGACGCCGCAGGCTGCGTCCGCGCTCTGGAAACCGCGCTCGACCTCGCGCCGGATCATGCCCGGGCCCGGCTCAACCTCGCCAATGCCCTCGCAACCCTCGACCGCCAGGACGAGGCGGAAGCCGCTCTGCGCGCGGCGATCGCGGCCGACCCCTCGCTGCCCGAAGCGCATGCCAGCCTCGGCCACCTGCTCGCCGCGATGGGCAGGCCCGACGAGGCGATCGCCGCCTGCGACGCCGCCATCGCGCTGCGCCCGGATTTCGCCCAGGCCTATTGGAACCGCAGCTACGCGCGCCTGCTCGCCGGCGACTTCGCCCGGGGATGGGCGGACTATGAATGGCGCCGCCGCCACCCGAGCTTCGCCGGCGACTTCAGCCGCAGCTTCGCCCCCGCCTGGCGGGGCGAGGAGCTTGGCGGCAAGACGCTGCTGGTGGAGGCCGAACAGGGCCTCGGCGACACCATCCAGTTCGCGCGTTTCGCCCCCGCCCTGCGCGCGCGCGGCGGGCGCGTCATCCTTGCCGTGGCGCCCTCGCTACAGCGCCTGCTCACCCCGCTCGCCGAGACCGCGGACCGCGACGCGCCACCGCCGCACGATCTGCGCGTCGACCAGCTCAGTCTGCCGCTGCTGCTCGCGACCACGCTCGAAACAATCCCGCCGACCCCCTACCTGGCCGCCGACCCCGCTGCCGTCCGGCGGTGGCGGACGGTGCTGTCGCCGCAACCGTGCGTGGGCCTCGTCTGGGCCGGCAACCCGACCCATTCCAACGATCGCCGCCGCTCGCTCCCGGCAGGCGCGCTGCGGGCGCTGCTGCACGATCCGCGCCTTGTCCACATCCGGTTCGTCGCGCTGCAGCGAGGCGCGCGGGAAGGCGAGTACGATCTCCCCGCGCCGCTGCCTGCCGACGCCGATTTCGCCGATACCGCCGCCCTCGTCGCGGCACTCGATCACGTGGTCTCGATCGATTCCTCGGTCGCCCACCTCGCCGGCGCGCTCGGCGTCCCGGTCTCGCTGCTGCTGGCGGCGGCTCCGGACTGGCGATGGTTGCTCAACAGAGACGATTCCCCATGGTACGCTGGCCATCGCCTTTATCGCCAGCAGCAACCCGGCGACTGGGTGCCGGTGCTCGCCGCCGTCGCCGCGGATCTGGCGCAGCGCTTTGCGGAGCGGACGCGCACCGATCGCGGCGCTGACCCTCGGGCCACCCGCACCACCAGCCGCCGCGCGACGTCGATGCGGCTGGGCGCCGTCGTCTCCTGAGCGCTGCCCCGAAACGCGGCGTCCACCGGCGCGGCCCGCCCGCCGGGCGCCGTCGATGGCGGGGAAGCAGGCGGGCCTGCCGCCAGCCGGGAGGACGAACCGTCAGCGCCCGCTCGGCCTCGCGGCGAGGTCTTAGGCGATCAGCTTGTCCACCTCGGCCGGCGCCATGCGCGTCGTCTTCTCATAATCGCCCAGCAGCGTCTCGGTGATCATGCCCGGCGTGAAGGCTTGGCCGGCGATCTCGCGGACGGGCGTTATTTCCGCCGCCGTCCCGGCCAGGAACACCTCCGACGCGTTGGGCAGTTCCTCATAGAGGATCGGCCGTTCCACCACCTTGATCTGCCGGTGCTTGGCCAGCGCCATCACGGTGCGGCGGGTGATGCCGTCGAGGAAACAGTCGGGCGTGGGCGTGTGCAGTTCGCCGCCCATCGCCAGAAAGATGTTGGCGCCGGTCGCCTCCGCGATCCGGCCGCGCCAGTCGAGCATCAGCGCGTCGTCGAAGCCCTCCGCCTCGGCCGCGTGCTTGGAGAGCGTGCCGATCATGTACAGCCCCGCGGCCTTGGAGGCGGTGGGGGCCGTCTCCGGATGCGGGCGCTTCCACGCCGCGAGACCCAGCCGCACGCCCTTCATGCGGTTGTCGCCGAACAGGTTGGGCCAGGCCCAGGTCGCGATGGCGAGGTGGATCCTGGTCTGCTGCGCCGAGACCGAAAGCTGTTCGGCGCCACGCCAGGCGATCGGGCGGACATAGGCATCGGTCAGGCCGTTGGCCTTGACCACGGCCTTGCACGCCTCGTCGATCTGATCAGCGGTCCACGGGATCTGGAAGCCGAGGATGCGTCCGGAGTTCAGCAGCCGTTCCGTATGCGTGCGCAGGCGGAAGATGTTACCCGCATAGGCGCGTTCCCCTTCGAACACTCCCGAGGCATAGTGCAACCCATGCGAGAGAACGTGCAGCTTGGCCTCGCGCCACGGCACCATGCTGCCGTCGAGCCAGATCTGTCCGTCACGATCGTCGAAAGGAACCAGGGCCATGGCGCATCCTCCTTATAACTTTATTGCGGATATGATTGCGACGGTATAATTCAGGCACGTTCACGTCAACAATCCTGACCCAAAATCCAGTTATGCCAGCCATGCCGGAAACCCCCGTCTCGCCCGCCGCCCAGGCGGCCCATTCGCCCGCCGGTGCGGGCCTGCTCTACCTGCGCGAGGAAGAACTGCGCGCGGCCCAGGATCTGCTCTTTTTCGCCTACCGCGACTTCACCGGGGCCGCCGATTCGATGCTGGAGGAACTCGGCTTCGGCCGCGCGCATCACCGGGCGCTGCACTTCGTCGGCCGCCATCCGGGCCTCGCGGTGAGCGACCTGCTCGGCATCCTGCGCATCACCAAACAATCGCTCGCCCGCGTGCTCGGCCTGCTCATCGCCAAGGGCCTCGTCGAGCAGCGCCCCGGCCGCGACGACCGGCGCCAGCGCCTGCTGTACCTGACAGCATCCGGCCGGGCCCTGGAACGCCAGGTTTTCGAGCGGCAGCGCGAGCGGCTCGCGCGCGCCTATCGCGACGCCGGCCCCCAGGCCGTCGAGGGCTTCCGGCGCGTGCTGCGTGGCATCGCCAACGAGCAGGGCCGCGCCTGGCTCGACCGCGCCGAGCGCCCAGGCCGTCCATGAGCTGGCCGTCCAAGCTTAGGCGGCCCACGCTTCGACCGCCCAAGCTGCGGCCATCGGTGCGCCCGGCATGAGCGGCGGCACGACCGAGGAGGAGGCCCTGGTGCTGGTCGTGGACGACGACCAGCGGCTGCGCTCGCTGCTGGCGCGCTATCTCGCCGAGCACGGGTTTCGTGTCATCGCCGCCGAGAACGCCGCCGAGGCGCGCGCCAGGCTCGCGGTCATCGAGCCCGAGGTGATGGTGCTCGACATCTCGATGCCCGGTGAGGATGGACTCAGCCTCACCCAGTCGCTGCGGGCCGCCCGCGCGCAGGTGCCGATCCTGCTGCTGACCGCGCGCGGCGCCCCGGAAGACCGCATTGCCGGCTTCGAGGCCGGGGCCGACGACTACCTGCCCAAGCCCTTCGAGCCGCGGGAGCTGCTGTTGCGGCTACGCGCGCTGATGCGCCGTACCACGCCGGCCACCGCCGAGCCGCCGACGAACGTGCGCCTCGGCACGCTGACCTTCGATGCCGCGCGTGGCGAGCTCGCCGGCCCCGCGGGCATCGTCCGGCTCACCGGAGGCGAGACCGCGCTGCTGACGGAGCTGGCGCGCCATATCGGCGAGGCGCTGTCGCGCGAGGCGATCGCGGCCGCCCTGGGCATGGACGACGCCAGCGAGCGCGCGATCGACGTGCAGGTGACGCGGCTTCGGCGCAAGATCGAGCCCGACCCGCGCGAGCCTCGTTTTCTCTTCACCGTGCGCGGCCGTGGCTACGTGCTGAAGCCGGGTAACTGAGGCCCGGACGCATGGGTGGTCTCGGCTTCGATCCCGGGCGCCTCGCCGCCTTCCTGCAGGTGCGCATGCCGGGCGCGGCCGGTCCGGCGCGGCTCGCGCGCATCGGCGCCGGCCAATCCAACCCGACCTTCCTCCTCGATATCGGCGAGCGCCGCCTGGTGCTGCGCAAGAAGCCGCCGGGCGCGATTCTCCCCTCGGCCCACGCCGTCGAGCGGGAAGCCCGCGTCCTGCAGGCCCTGGCGGGAAGCGCCGTGCCGGTGCCGCCGGTGGTGCTGGTCGAGCCGGGCAGCGATGTGATCGGCACACCGTTCTACCTGATGGAGCGGCTCGAGGGCCGCGTGCTGGCGGACAACGCCCTGCCAGGTGTGGCGCCGTCCGAGCGGCGCGCGATGTTCGCGGCGATGGCAACGACCCTCGCTGCTCTGCACCAGCTCGACTGGCGCGCTCTCGGCCTCGGCGATTACGGCCGGCCGGAGAGCTATTATGCACGCCAGGTCGCACGCTGGACGCGGCAGTGGCAGGCGCAGCGCTTCCGCGACCTGCCCGACCTCGAGCGCCTCGCTCGCTGGGTTGGCGAGCATTTGCCGGCGGACGACGGCGTGGCCGCGCTGTGCCATGGCGATTACCGGCTCGGCAACCTGATGTTCCACCCGACCGAGCCGCGCGTCATCGCGGTGCTGGACTGGGAACTCTCCACCATCGGCCATCCGCTGGCGGACCTCGCCTATTCGGCGCTCGCCTGGCGCAGCACGCCGGCACAATTCCAGGGGATCGCGGGGCTCGATCTCGCCGCCCTCGGCCTGCCGGCGGAAGGGGAATACCTTGCCGCCTACGCGGCCGGGCGTCGCACGCCGGCTCCCGCCCTCGCCCCGTTTCACCACGCC
>JAJXSZ010000223.1 GCA_021784255.1 Pseudomonadota bacterium
GCGGTCGGGTTCAGCAGGTACTGGCCGTCCTTGTAGCCGACGCGCGCGGCACCGACGGGGCCGAAGAACGGGATCCCGGACAGTGTCAGTGCCGCCGAGCAGCCGACCAGGGCGACGATGTCGGGATCGTTCTCGAGGTCATGGCTCAGCACCGTGGCGATCACCTGGACCTCGTTGCGGAACCCGTCGGGAAACAGCGGGCGGATCGGCCGGTCGATCAGGCGCGAGATCAGCGTCTCCGCTTCGGAGGGGCGCCCCTCGCGGCGGAAGAAACCGCCCGGGATCTTGCCGGCGGCGAAGGCCTTTTCCTGATAATTGACGGTGAGCGGGAAGAAATCCTGCCCCGGCTTGGCGGTGCGCGCGCCGACCACGGTGCAGAGCACGATGGTCTCGCCGTAGCGCGCCATCACCGCGCCGTCGGCCTGGCGGGCGACCTTGCCAGTCTCGAGCACGAGCTTGCGCCCGCCCCAGTCGATTTCCTTGCGGAAATAGTTGAACATTCGTAACGTCCTTTCGAGCCGGCGCGGCACGGCCTCGGCCGATCGCGTTCCCCCTTCGGTCGGTGACGGGAAAGGCGGCGACTCGGGCGGCATGGGGCGGCGACCCTGAGGGTCTGACCCGTGTTCGGGTCTGCCGCGTCGGCCCCGGCAAGCGCTGCCTGTCTCGGCGTCGCGCCCGGGGGGCCAGACCATGTGGCCGGAGGCGCCGCCACAAAATCCCCGTCGTCGGGAACGGTGGCGACCTTCGGTCCGCCGCGCGGGCGGTGGCCCCGGGAACTGCCCCGGGGGTCGGCGTTGCCCCGCACCCCCATGGCGCGAGGTTCGTCCGGCCGCCGGCACCGCTCCTGCATGTGAGCGGCGGTGCCGGCGGCCGGGGAACGGTCAGCGGCGCAGGTTGAGCCGGCCGATCAGGGCCTCGTAGCGGGCCTTGTCGCGCTCGCGCAGATAATCGAGCAGCCGGCGGCGGCGACCGACCAGCATCAGCAGGCCGCGGCGGCTATGGAAGTCCTTCGCATGCGTCTTGAGGTGTTCGGTGAGGTTGCCGATCCGCTCGGAAAGCAGGGCGACCTGGACCTCGGGGCTGCCGGTATCGCCGGGCTTGTTGGCATGCTCGACGATGAGCGCCTGGCGGCGCTCGGCGGTGATCGACATCGCAAAACTCCTCATCGTTCGGGGTTGCGCGCCCCGCCACTGCGCCCCCGATGGGTTACAGCAGCCGCTCCGGCTTCAGCCACCCGTCTTCGAGGCGGCAGAGACCGAGGACGCGGCTCCCCGCCATGGCACGCACAATCCCTCCCTCGGGATCGGCCGTGCCCGGAATCCGGCCCAGCAGCGCAACCAGGCCCAGGGCCCGTCCGTGACTGAGTTCGGCGGCCTCCGCTGCGGTCAGGGCCAGCGCCGGGATGTCGGCCAGCGCGGTCGCGACCGGAAGCAGGAGGTCCGGGGAAGCCGGCGCGGTATCCTCTCCTTCCGGCAGATTGTCCAGCACAAAGGCCTGCGCCTCGGTAAAGGGACCCACGCGCAGCCGGCGCAGCGCCGCGATATGCCCCACCGTCGCGGTGGCGCGCGCGAGGTCGCGGGCCAGGCTGCGCATATAGACCCCCTTGCCCGAGGCGACCTCGAAGATCGCGGTATCGGCGTCGGGCCGCTCGATCAGCTCGAACCGGTCGACCCGCGCCGGCCGCGCCGCCAGCTCGGGCGCCTGCCCGGCGCGCGCCAGGTCGTAGGCGCGCTCCCCGGCGACCTTGATAGCGGAAAAGACCGGCGGCACCTGCATGATCTCGCCCTGGAAGACGGGCAGGGCGGCGCGGATCGCCTCATCCGTCGGCCGCACCTGCGATGTCGCGATGACCTGCCCGTCGGCGTCGTCGGTGTCGCGTGCCTCGCCGAAGCGCAGCGTGAAACGGTAGAGCTTGGTGCCGTCCATGACATAGGGGACGGTCTTGGTCGCCGCGCCGAAGGCGATCGGCAGCACGCCCGTTGCCAGCGGATCGAGCGTGCCGCCATGGCCTGCCTTACGCGCGTCGAAGCGCCGGCGCAGCCGGTTGACCATGTCGGTGCTGGTGGGGCCGGCGGGCTTGTCGAGGATCAGCCACCCGTCCAGCGCCCGGCCTTTCTGCCGGCGCATCGCCTATTCGTCCCCGCCGTCGCGCCGCGGGTCGAGGTCGCGCGCCACCTCCGGTGAGCGCAGCAGCGCCTCGATCCCCGCCGCCTGGTCGAGCGTGGCATCCGCCGCGAACACGATTTCCGGCGCCAGGCGCAGCTTGAGCGCGCGCGCGATGGCGCCGCGCAGATGTGCCGCCCCCCGGTTCAGCACCGGCAGCAGCAGGGCCACGTCCGAGCGGCCGAGGCGGCTGACGAAGGCCGTGGCCCGCCGCAGGTCGGGGCTCACCGCAACGCGCGTGACGGTGAGGTTGGCGCCCTCGAGCGCCGGGTCGCGCAGCTCGCCGCGCGCGAGCAGGCTCGCGAGTTCGTGGCGCATCGCCTCCGCCACCCGCAACTGGCGCTGCGAGGGCGTGCCCTTCGGTGCGCCGGTGCCGCTCGATCCCCCTCCGGTCAAGCGGCGATCAGCTCCGTCTCGAAGCATTCGACGACGTCGCCTTCCTTGAGGTCGTGGAAATTGGCGAAGGACAGGCCGCACTCATAGCCGCGCGCGACTTCGCGCACGTCGTCCTTGAAGCGTTTGAGCTGCGACAGGTCGCCGGTGTGGATCACCACCCCGTCGCGCAGCACCCGCACGCCGGCGCCGCGCTTGACCACGCCTTCGGTGATCATGCAGCCGGCGACCTTGCCGACCTTGGTGATCTCGAAGACCTTGCGCACCTCGGCGTAGCCCAGGAACTTCTCGCGCGCCTTCGGCGCCGTCTTGCCCCGCACCAGCTCCGCGACGTCGTCGGCGACGTCGTAGATGATCGAGTAATAGCGGATATCGACGCCCTCGCGGCTCGCCAGGTCGCGCGCCTGCGACGTCGCGCGCACGTTGAAGGCGAGGATGATCGCCGACGACGCCTTGGCAAGCTGGATGTCGCTCTCGGTGATCTGCCCGACGCCGGAGAGCAGCGCGCGCACGTGCACTTCCTCGGTCGCCTGCTTCTGCACCACCGCGGTGAGCGCTTCGGCGCTGCCCTGCACGTCGGCTTTGATGACGACGGCGACTTCCTTCTGCTCGCCGGCCTGGATCCTGGCCAGCATCTGGTCGAGCGTGCCGCGCGCCGCCCCCATGGCCCCCGCCGTCTTCTCGCGTACCTTGCGCTGGCGGAACTCGGAGATCTCGCGCGCCCGGCTCTCGCTTTCGACCGCGACGAACGGCTCGCCCGCGACCGGCACGCCCGAGAGGCCGAGGATTTCGACCGGCATCGACGGCCCCGCGTCCTTGAGCGTGCGCCCCTTGTCGTCGAGCATCGCACGCACCCGGCCCCATTCGGCGCCGGCGACGACGATCTCGCCCTGGTGCAGCGTGCCCTTCTGCACCAGCACGGTCGCGACCGGGCCGCGGCCGCGATCGAGCCGGCTCTCGATCACCGCACCCTCCGCGGCGCGATCGGGGTTGGCCCTGAGGTCGAGCAGCTCGGCCTGGAGCAGGATCGCCTCCTCCAGCTTGTCGAGCCCGGTACGCTTCAGCGCCGAGACTTCCACGTCCTGGGTCTCGCCGCCCATCTGCTCGACCACCACCTCGTGGTTGAGCAGCGCCTGGCGCACGCGGTCCGGCTTGGCGTCCGGCTTGTCGATCTTGTTGATCGCCACGATCATCGGCGCGCCCGCCGCCTTGGCGTGGCGGATCGCCTCGATGGTCTGCGGCATCACGCCGTCATCCGCTGCGACCACCAGCACGACGATGTCCGTCACCCCGGCGCCGCGCGCGCGCATTGCCGTGAACGCCTCATGGCCCGGTGTGTCGAGGAAGGTGATCCGCGATCCGGACGCCAACTGCACCTGATAGGCGCCGATGTGCTGGGTGATGCCCCCGGCCTCGCCGCCGGCGACATCGGTTGCGCGCAGCGCGTCGAGCAGGCTGGTCTTGCCGTGATCGACATGCCCCATGATGGTGACCACCGGCGGACGCGTCAGCAGATCGCCCTCGGTATCGGTCGCCCCCTCGAGCCCGCTCTCCACGTCGTCCTCGGAGACGCGCCGCGACCGGTGCCCGAATTCCTGGACGATCAGCTCGGCGGTGTCGGCGTCGAGCGACTGGGTGACGGTCGCCATCACCCCCATCCGCATCAGCGCCTTGACCACATCGCCGGTGCGCGCGGCCATGCGTGCCGCGAGTTCCTGCACGGTGATTGCGTCCGGGATGACCACGTCGCGCACCACCTTCACCTGGTCGGCGCGCAGCGCCTCGAGTTCGGCCTGGCGCCGCTCGCGCTCGCGCTGGCGGCGCACCGAGGCGAGCGAACGCACCCGGTCGTCCTCGCCCTCGATCGCCGCCTGCACGTCGATGCGGCCGGGGCGGCGGCGATCGTCGGCGCCTTTCTTCGGCGCGGCGACCTGCGGCTTGCGCGGCGGCACCGCTGTGCCCGTCCGTCGCACCGGACGCTCATCGTCCTCCTCCGCGGCGGGCCGCGCCGGGCGCAGTCGCAGCGTCTCGCCGGTCGCCGGCGTGGCCGGCCGCGCCGGTGCCGCCGGCCGCG
>JAJXSZ010000224.1 GCA_021784255.1 Pseudomonadota bacterium
CGCGAGCGTCGCGGGTGCTGCCGCGAGCCCGCGCGGCGGCGCGTCCGGCGTGGCCCCAGCCGGCACCATCCCCACCGGCCCGACACCAGCCTGCCCGATCCCCGCGCGCCCGATCCCCGCCGGCCCGATCCCCGCCGGCCTATCCCCCGCCTGCGCCCCGGCCGGAGCGATGCCGGCCGCCGGTGGCGCGCTCGCCAGGGCCGGCGGCTCGTCGAGCTCGGCCGCGATCGCCGCCCCGCCGATTACCTCGTCGGGCCACAGCGCGGCGAGCCGGCGCATCAGGTTCTCGAGCTCGCGCACATTGCCCGGCCAGCGGTGCCGGCGCAGCGCCTCGATCGCGTTCTGGTCGAGCGCCTTGGCCGCCAGCCCCTCGGCGCGCGCGCGCTCGAGAAAATGCCGCGCCAGGTCGGCGATGTCCTCGGTGCGCTCGCGCAGCGGCGGCAGCCGGATCGGCACCACGCACAGGCGGTAGAACAGGTCCTCGCGGAACTGCCCGGCGCGGATCGCCGCGCGCAGGTCACGATGGGTCGCGGCGATGATGCGCACATCGGCGCGGATCGGCGCCCGCCCGCCGACCGAGGTGAACTCGCCCTCCTGCAGCACGCGCAGCAGGCGGGTCTGCGCCTCGGGCGGCATGTCGCCGATCTCGTCGAGGAACAGCGTGCCGCCGGTCGCCTGCTCGAAGCGGCCGGTGCTGCGGCTCGTCGCGCCGGTGAAGGCGCCGCGCTCATGGCCGAACAGCTCGCTCTCGATCAGCTCGCGCGGGATCGCCGCCATGTTGATGGCGACGAACGGGCCGGCGCGCCGGCGCCCGTAATCATGCAGCGCCCGCGCCACGAGTTCCTTGCCGGTGCCGCTTTCGCCGTTGATCATCACCGTGAGGTCGGTGGTCGTGAGCCGTGCGATGGTGCGGTAGATCTCCTGCATCGCCTGGCTGCGCCCGATCAGCGGCAGCTTCTCCTCCGCCCCGCCCGCCGCCGTGCCCGCCGGCGCTTCGGCGACGACCGGGGCGGCAGGGGCGGCGAGCGCGCGGCCGACCACGGCCAGCAGCTCGGCGAGGTCGAACGGCTTGGGCAGGTACTCGAAGGCGCCGCGCTGCGCCGCCTTCACCGCGGTCAGCAGCGTCGACTGCGCCGACATCACGATGACGCGCAGCGCCGGCCGCGCCCGCTTGATGCGCGGGATCAGGTCGAGCCCGTTGGCGTCGGGCATCACCACGTCGGTGATGACCAGGTCGCCCTCGCCCTCCTCGACCCAGCGCCACAACGTCGCGGCGCTGCCGGTGCTGCGCACCTGATAGCCCGAGCGCCCCAGCGCCTGCGTCAGCACGGTGCGGATCGAGCGGTCGTCGTCGGCGACGAGGATGGTCGGCAGGCTCATGCCTGCGCCTCCCCGGGATGGATCGGCAGGTGCAGTCGGAACTCGCAGCGGCCCGGCCTGCCGTCCACCTCGATCAGCCCGCCGTGCTCGGCGACGATCTTGGCGACCAGCGCAAGCCCGAGCCCCGAGCCCGAGGGTTTGGAGGTGACGAACGGATCGAACAGATGCCCGCGCATGTCCTCGGCGATGCCCGGTCCGTTGTCGCGCACCGCGACCACCAGCGGCAGGTCCATGCGCGTCTCGCTGCCCGGCACGGCGAGGCGCACACCGTGCTGGAAGGCGGTGCGCAGCACGATCTCGCCGCCGCCGTCCCGGGGCTCGGCCATCGTGCCGATCGCCTCGGCCGCGTTCTTCACCAGGTTCAGCACCACCTGGACGAGCTGGTCGCGGTTGCCCCAGACCGCCGGCAGCGACGGGTCGTAGACCTCGACGAAACGGATATCCGCAGCGAAGCCCGACTGCGCCAGGCGGCGCACGCGCTCGAGCACGCGGTGGATGTTCACCGGCGCGCGCTCGACCGGCCGCGCGCCGAACACCTCCATGCGATCGACCAGGGCGCGGATGCGGTCGGCCTCGTCGCGGATCAGCACGGCCAACTCGCGGTCGGCCTCGCCCACCGAGGCTTCCAGCAGTTGGGCCGCGCCACGGATCCCGGAGAGCGGGTTCTTCACCTCATGCGCCAGCATCGCCGCCATGCCGGAGACCGAGCGCGCAGCGGAGCGGAACGCGAGCTGGCGGTCGAGCGCGCGCGCCGCCGAGGCGTCCTGGAAGGTCAGCAGCACCGCGCCCGGCGGGTCGGCCAGGGCCACGCCCTGCACGGTGACCGCGGCCCTCGAAAGGCGCGGGCTTTCCAGCGTGAGGTCGTGGTCGCAGACCGTGGCATCGACCTGGCGCACCTGGCGCAGCAGCTCGAAGATCGGGTTGTCGGCCGGTACCAGGTCGGAGAGCCGCAGCGCCGGCGCCTGGGCGGCGGAGACACCGAGGAACAGCTCTGCCGCCGGATTGACCGAGCGGAACCGGTTCGCCGCGTCGAGCACCACCACCGGCAGCGGCAGCGCGGCGAGCAGGGCCTCGGCATCCGGCACGCCAGGCGCCGCGCGCCGGGCGGCGTCGGGCATCCGCCGCGCGACCGCTCCCCTCACGCCGCCAGCGCCAGCGGATCGGCGGGATCGAAGAAGCGCTGCACCAGTGCGACCACGGCATCGGCGTCGGTGAGGCGGTTGATCCCGGCGCGGAATCCGGCCGAGCCCGGCATGCCGGCCGAGTACCAGCCGAGATGCTTGCGCGCGATGCGCAGCCCCGCTTCGCGCCCGTAATGCGCGAGCATCGCATCGTAATGGGCGAGCAGGATGGCGCGCCGCCCGGCAAGGTCCGGCTCCGGCCCCGGGTCGCGCCCGGACAGCGCCGCAGCGATGCGCGCCGGCAGCCATGGCCGCCCATAGGCGCCGCGCCCGACCATCACGCCGTCGGCACCGGAGCGGCGCAGCGCCTCGCGCGCGGTCTCGACCGAGACGATGTCGCCATTGACGATCACCGGGATCGAGACCGCGGCCTTGACCTCGGCGACGAAGTCCCAGTCGGCGCTGCCCTCGTAGAATTGCTGCCGCGTGCGCCCGTGCACCGTCACCATGCGGATGCCCGCCGCCTCGGCGATGCGCGCCAGGCGCGGCGCGTTGCGGCTGGCGTGGTCCCAGCCGGTGCGCATCTTCAGCGTCACCGGGACATCGACGGCGCGGGCCGTGGCCTCCAGGATCGCCGCCGCGGCGGCCTCGTCGCGCATCAGCGCCGAGCCGGCCATCTGGCCGACCGCGACCTTCTTCACCGGGCAGCCGAAGTTGATGTCGATGAGGTCCGCCCCGCTTCCCGCCGCGATGCGCGCCGCCTCGGCCATCGCCACCGGCTCGCAGCCGGCGAGCTGGATCGCCGACGGCCGGCCGTCGAGGGCGGCCATGCGCATCGTGTTGCGGTTCTCGCGGATGATCGCCCAGGAGGCGATCATCTCGGAGACGACCAGCCCCTCCCCCTGCTCGCGCGCCCACATCGACTGCACCAGGCGGCGAAACGGCAGGTCGGTGACGCCCGACATGGGCGCCAGGATGACCGGCGTGTCGAGTTGGATGGGACCGATCGCGATCGGCCGGAGGCTGCTCATGAATTAGGCATCTACGGCACCGGCTGTTGACGCGCAATCGCCACCTCGCCATGGGATGCGTCCATGACCGCTTCCACCCCGCCCGGCACGACGAAAAAGCCCAAAATCGCGGCAGTTCTGCTGGCCGCCGGAACCGGCACCCGGTTCGGCGGCGAGGTCGCGAAGCAATACCGCCCGCTCGGCGCGACGACCGTGCTGCGCCACGCGGCGGTGGCACTCGGCGCGGTGCCGATCCAGCCGGTGGGCGACGCGCAGGCGATCGCGGCGGCGCTGGCGGGACTCGCGCACCGACCGCCGGTGCCAGGCGGGGTCACGCGCCAGGCCAGCGTGCGCGCCGGGCTGGAGGCGCTGGCCGATGCCGCGCCCGACCTCGTGCTGATCCACGACGGCGCCCGCCCGTTCGTGCCGGCGGGCACCATCGAGGCGCTGCTGGCGGCGCTGCAGACCCATGCCGGCGCGATCCCGGCGCTGCCGGTGACCGACACGCTGAAGCGGGCCGAGGCCGGGCGTATCGCCACCGTGCCGCGCGCGGGCCTGTTCCGCGCCCAGACGCCGCAGGCCTTCCACTTCGCCACGATCCTCGAGCTGCACCGCCGCGCGCCCGAGGGCGCCACCGACGACGCGGCGCTGCTGGAGGCGGCGGGGCTTCCCGTAGCACTGGCGCCGGGCGATGAGAGGAACATCAAGATCACCGTGCCGGAGGACCTCGAACGCATGGAACACCTGCTGCGCGAGACCGCGACCGAAGCCACCGCGCGCGAAACCAGGACCGGCACCGGCTTTGACGTGCACGCCTTCACGCCCGCCCGCCCGCTCGTGCTATGTGGCGTCATAATACCGCATGATCAAGGTCTTGCCGGTCATTCCGACGCGGATGTCGGGATCCACGCGCTGTGCGACGCGATCTACGGCGCGCTCGCCGACGGCGATATCGGCCGGCATTTCCCGCCCAGCGAGGCGGCATGGAAGGGCGCCGATTCCTCCCGCTTCCTGCGTCACGCGGCGGCGCGGATCGAGGCGCGCGGCGGGCGCCTGGTCAACGCCGACATCACCCTGATCTGCGAGCGCCCGAAGATCGGCCCGCACGCCGCGGCAAT
>JAJXSZ010000017.1:0-16233 GCA_021784255.1 Pseudomonadota bacterium
CGGATGCGGCGAAGGTCCGCCTTGGTGCGCTGAGCCCGTCGCTGCCGGTGGCGGATGCGGCGAAGGTCCGCCTTGGTGCGCTGAGCCCGTCGCTGCCGGTGGCGGATGCGGCGAAAGTCCGCCTCGGTGCGCTGAGCCCGTCGCTCTGATCCTGGCCCGCCGCGGGTCTGGCGGCTTCAGGGACCGGGTCATGTGCCCGGTCCCGTCTCGCTGAGCGGGGCCGTGCCGTTGCAATTCGGCCTCGCTTTCAGCCGCGCGACCTGATCACATCAGGCATCCCGCCTGGAGGAACAAGCGATGGCTGACGAGGCGCAGAAGGATCCGCAGCAGGATCCGTCGGTCCATACACCGCGCATCACCTTCTACCGCATGATCCCGACCGCCCGCCCGCCGCAGCGCGCCGACCGTTCCGCGGCGGGCTCGTTGCCGACGCGCGCTTTCCGCTACTGCGAGCCGGTCTGCAGCGCCTCTGCCTTCGGTCATTACATCTTTCCGCCGATCGCCTTTTCGTTGGTATGGGACGGGAACGGGTTCACCTGGAGCTGGGAGGGCGGCAGCGGCTGGGAGCCGCTGAAGGTCGCGCAATTTCCCCACTTCGCGACCTATTTCGATGAACATGTGCCATCGGAGATCCGGGGTTTCTCGCCCCCCTTTCTCGGTGCCCTGCAGGAGCCGGGGCTGGTCCAGATCTGGACCGGGCTCATGGTCCGTACCGCGCCTGGCTGGAGCCTGAAGGTGGGCCCCTGCGCCAATCTGCCGCGCAGCCAGCCGGTGGAGTTTTACGAAGGCATCGTCGAGACCGATCGCTGGTTTGGCCCGCTGATCACCAATTTCCGCGTCACCCGTACCGGCGTGCCGGTGGAGTTCCGTGCCGACTTCCCGATGCTGCAGGTTCAGGCGCTGCCGCGCACGGTGCTGGAGGAGCGCGGTCAGAACGATACCGAACTGGTGCCGGGCTTCGAGGCGTGGCGGCCCGAGGACTGGGACGACTATTACGACCGGGTCGTTCGTCCGAATGTCGCCGAAAAGCGCCCGCGCGGCGAGTATGCCGCCGCCGCGCGCCGGCGCGGCAAGGAAACCACGGGATAGCCGCTACTCCGGCACGCCGGCGAGGCGCAGACCCGCCGCGTAGTGATCGCGGTCCTCGACGTGTTCGAACGGTGAGGCCGCAATGAAGCTCCTGACCGTGAAGCCCGGCTCGATCGCCAGCAGCCGGCGCAGCGTGTTGGTCGCCTCGGCGATCAGGCCGAGATGGCCGAGGGCGGCGATGTAGGGCTTGTAGGCGGCGGAAAAATTCGGGTTCATGCCGATGACCGTGCGGCCCGCCTCGACCGCTGCCTCGTGCTCGCGCTTGAGCAGCGCGACCAGCACCGCCGTCGCGTCGAAGTAGAACGCCGCCGGGTCGATCGGCGAGAGTTGCTTGCAGCGGCGCACCCGGCGGTCGGCCTCTGCCACGTCGCCGAGATAGGCGTAGGCAGCGCCCGAGAACATCCACGCCATCGGCAGATTGGGGTTCACCATGAGGGCGCGTTCGTGCAGTGCGATCCCCTCGCGCACGCGGTGGTGCAGATAGGCGCGGACGTGGCCGGCAATCGTCAGCGCCTTGGCATCCTGCGGATCGAGGGTGATGGCGCGGTCCGCCGCCGCCTCGGCGGCCGTCAGCACCGCCGTCGCGTCCGTGGTCCAGGACTGGCCGAGCAGGAACATCTGCCAATATGCATACCAGGCATGGGCGGCGGCGTAGTCGGGCTCCTCGCCGATCGCCTGGCGCAGCAGCTCGCCCGCCTCCATGAACGGGTCGTGCTCCAGCCGGTGCAGCAGCGGCAGCGCCCGCAGCACCAGGTCGTAGGCGGTGGGATCGGCGAGGGGGCGGGCCGCCACGCGCTGCCCCTCGATGAGCAGGATCTCGGGGTCGATCTGGGCGACGACCTCGGCGGCGATCTCGTCCTGCAGGCTGAGCAGGTCGCGCGCCGGGCGATCGAAGCGCCGCGACCAGGCCACCCGGTTGCCGGCGCGCAGGTCGAGCAGGCGCAGCGAGATGCGGACCCGCTCGCCCGCCTTCTGCACCGAGCCGTCGATAAGGAAGTCGATGTTGAAGGCGCGGCGGATTGAGAGCTCGTCGCGGCCCTGCACGGCAAAGCGCGCCAGCGAGGAGGAGGCAACCAGGAACATCCAGCGGAAGCGGGCCAGCGCCGCGGTGATTTCCTCGGCAAGCCCGGTCGACAGATGCGCTTCCGCCTCGCTCGTGCCCACCAGTTGCAGCGGCAGCACGCCGACACGCGCGCCGCCGCGGTGGTGCAGCTTGCCGCTGTCGATGCGGCTGGCGTCGCGGGGCTCGCGGGGCTCGCGGGTTTCGGCCAGGGGCGCGGCACGTAGCGACAGCCGCGGGACCGGCGCCGACGCGGCGGCGGCCGGCGCCTTGGCCGGGGCTGCGGCGCGGATCTCGGCGACCAGCGCCTGCGTCTCCTCCGACGGCTCGGCGTCCAGCATCTCCGCCAGCACCGCGCGGCAGCGCTCATAGGCCTGGATCGCCATGCCGCGCTCGCCACGCCGCGCATAGGCGCGCATCAGCGCCCGCCAGGCGCCCTCGTGCGAGCGGTCGATGCCGAGCAGTTGCTGCGCCGCGGGAATGACGCTTTCCGGGTCGGTCTTCTCGCGCAGCAGCCGCTCCGCGAGATCGCGCGCGCGATCGGAAAGCCGCTCGCGTTCCGCGGCGAGCCAGGCGTCGAAGCTCGGGTCGACGCCGTCGAGATCCTCGAGCAGCTGGCCATCCAGCAGCGACAGGGCCGACGGGTTGGTCGGCGAGGCGCGCAGCACCTCGTCCACGTCAACCCAGACCGTTCCGGTGCGCAGCGCGAGATGGTCGCGGTTGATCGCCAGCACCTGCGAGCCCAGCGGCGCCATCGCCTCGAGCAGGCGGTGGATCTCCTGGCGCAGCGAGGCGCGCGCCTGTTCCTCGCCGCGCCGGCTCCAGAGCAGCTCGGCAAGCTTGCTGCGCAGCACCGGACGCGGTGAGGCGAGGGCGAGCGTTGCCAGCAGCGCGCGGGTTTTCCGGCCGGTGGGAAGGATATTTTCGGAGGTGAGCGACCAGGCTTCCATCTGGCCGATCAGGCGCAGCCGTACGAGCATGCCCTCGGACCCTAAAGTCAGGTTCGCATGCCCCCCCATCGCGACGCGTGATCCGCCCGGCAACATTTTCGGCACTATTGGCGAAGCCTTGTGGCGCGGCAAGAGCGGCGCGTCGGGCTATCGGTACGACAGCGTTATTATCGCGACAAATCCCGAAAATAATGGACTTTGATTGAGGCAAAGAAAACGCCAGGCGCCCCACTCAGATCGCCGCCCCACTCAGATCGCCGCCCCGCTCAGATCGCAGCCTCGCGCAGCATCGCGGAAGCGTCGCCGTGCCACGGGCCGTGATAGCGTTCGAGCCACCGCTCGGCCTGGCTCGGCGCGCCCGCGGCGATCGCTTCCAGCGGCGCGAGATAGATGCGCTCGTCCTCGCCCGCCGCGTTCCTGCGCCCGCGTGTCGCGAGCCCGTCGCGCGCGATCGCCACGACCTCCCGCGCGAGCTCGCGCAGCGTGCCGCCGCGCCACGCGGTGTCGATCCCGGTTCGCGGCACCAGCCCGCGCAACGCCACGAGATCGCGCCAGCCATAGCGCGCGACCAGCGCCTTCGCCGCCGCCAGGGCCGCGCCATCGTAGAGCAGCCCGACCCACAGCGCGCATTGCGCCAGCATCATCTCGAGCGTGCCGGCGTCGGCGCCACGCATCTCGAGGAAGCGCTTCAGCCGCACGTCGGTGAAGACGGTGGTGAGATGATCGGCGAAATCGCCCAGCGTCGCGACCCCCGCCTCGGGGATGCCGAGCCGTCCTTCCATGAAGCTGCGGAACGAGCGGCCGGAGGCGTCGATGTAGCGCGCGTTCCGATAGACGAAGTACATCGGCACGGCATCGGCCATCCAGCGCACGTAGCGCTCGAAGCCGAACCCGTCCTCGAAGAACACCTCGGGGATGCCGCTGCGGTCGGCATCCGTGTCGGTCCAGGCGCGGGCGCGGTTGGAGAGGTAGCCGGTGGGCCGGCCCTCGACGAAGGGCGAGTTGGCGAACAGGGCCGTGGCGAGAGGCTGCAGGCAGAGCGAGACCCGCAGCTTGTCCACCATGTCCGCTTCCGATGCGTAGTCGAGATTGATCTGCACCGTGCAGGTGCGCGTCATCATGTCGAGGCCGCGCGTGCCCACCTTGGGCATGTAGGCGCGCATGATCGCGTAGCGGCTCTTCGGCATCCAGCGCATGTCCTCGCGCCGCGCCAGCGGATGGAACCCGGCGAGCGCGAAGCCGATGCCGAGCGGCCCGGCGACGCGGCGCACCGCGGCGAAATGCGCCTCGAACTCGGCGCGGGTCTGGTGCAGGTCCTCGACCGGTGCGCCGGAAAGCTCGAGCTGTCCCGCCGGTTCGAGCGAGATCGCGGCCCCGGTCGGTCCCTTGAGGCCGATGACGTTGCCGCTGTCGGCGATCGGCGTCCACCCGGGGTCGGCCAGGCCCTCCAGCATCGCGCGGATGCCGCCCTGCCGGCCCGGCTCGCGCTCATACGCCGGCACGGCGAGATCGTCGGTGTAGAAGCCGAACTTCTCGTGTTCGGTGCCGAGGCGGAAAGCGGCTTCGGGCTTGCAGCCGACCGCCAGGTACTCGGCGAGCTGGCGTTCCGACGCGATCGGGGTCGCATCGGCATCTCCGGGGTTCGACATGGACGTTCCGTCTGGTGGTCGCGCCTATGTAGGGTCGTCCGGCGCCGGATGCACCCCTGCCGGGCGCATCAAATACCGGCCTGCATCTGGGCGAGTCCGGCGATGGCGGCGGTTTCGGCGCGCAGGATCCGCGGCCCCAGCGAAGCCGGGTCGATGAAGTCATGGCACCGGAGTTCGGCGATTTCCTCCGGCGCGAAACCGCCCTCGGGACCGACCAGCAGCCCCGCCGCGCCCGCCGCCGGGCGGATGCCAGCCGCCGGCGCCCGCTCGAGCAGCGCCACCAGGCGTCGCCCTCGCGGCCAGGCGGCAAGCAGGGCGGCCAGCGGCTCCGGCGCATCGATCGCCGGCAGCGTCAGGCGCTCGCACTGTTCCGCCGCTTCGATGGCAATGGCGCGCAACCGCTCGAGATTGACCCGCTCGCCCTGGCTGCGCCGGGCGAGCACCGGGCAGATGCGCGCGACGCCGAGTTCCGTCGCCTGCCGCACCACCAGGTCGGTCGCGTCGCGCTTGAGCAGCCCGAATGCGAGCCAGAGATCGGCGTCGGGCGCCTGCGTGCGCAGCCGTTCGCGCACGGCGAAACGCAGGGACCTGCCCTCGGTCGCGAGCGCTGCCGCCCATTCGCCGTCGGTGCCGTTGAACAGCGCGACCCTCTCGCCCTCGCGCCGGCGCATCACCCGCAGCAGGTAATGCGCCTGCTCCGCGGTGGCGGCGACCGAACTTCCCGCCGCCAGCCGCGCGCCCACGAAAATGCGGATTGACCCGTGCCCCATGCGCGCGCGATGAGACAGCGTGACGCCGCAAGCCGCAACCGCGCATACCGACATCAGGGCCGGCGGCTGGATCGCGCGTCTGCCGGCCCGGCTGCGCCCCTATGCCCTGCTCGCCCGCATCGACCGCCCGATCGGCGCCTGGCTGCTCTACCTGCCCGGGCTCTGGGCGATCGTGCTCGGCGCCAGCGGGCCGCGCATGGTCGCGCTGGCGCTGCTCTTCCTCGTCGGCTCCCTGGTCATGCGTGCCGCGGGCTGCGTGGTCAACGATCTCTGGGACCGCGATCTCGACCGCCGCGTCGCGCGCACTGCCGCCCGCCCGCTCGCGGCCGGCAGCGTGACGCCGTTCGGCGCGCTGGTTTTCCTGGCGATCCTCTGCGCGGTCGGGCTGGCGGTGCTGCTGGCACTGCCGCGCCTGGCCTGGCTGGTCGGCGTCGGCTCGCTGCCGCTGGTCGCGCTCTATCCGCTGGCCAAGCGCGTCACCTGGTGGCCGCAGGCGGTGCTCGGGCTCACCTTCGGCTGGGGCGCGCCGCTCGGCGCCGCCGCGGCGCAGGTCGCCCTGGCCCCGGCGCTGGCCCTCTATGCCGCCGCGTTCCTCTGGATCCTCGGCTACGACACCATCTACGCCCATCAGGACCGCGAGGACGACGCGCTGGTCGGCATCCGCTCCACCGCACGCCTGTTCGGCGGGCGCTCGCGCCGGTTCATCGCGCTGTTCTACGCGGGGATGATGGCCTTGCTCGTACTGGCCGGGATCCTCGCCGGGCTGTCGCCCGCCTACGACGCCGCCCTGTCGCTGCCCGCGCTGCTGCTGGTGTGGCAAGTGGTCCGGCTCGACGTGAACGATCCGGCGCGATGCCTTGCGCTGTTCAGGGCCAACCGCGATGTCGGGCTGCTGATCGCGCTGGCGATCCTCGTCGGGCGCGCGTGACGGGCGCGCGGGACGGGCGCACGTGATGGGCGCGGCTGACGGAGGCGGCGTGACGCCGGCCGCCTTCGTCGCCACCTGGACCGCGCTCGCCGCGCCGGCGCTGGTGCCGGAGATCCGTCTGCATCTCGCGACCGAGCTGACGCCGCTCTGGCAGGCGACGGAGACGGTGCTGGCCGATGGTGGTCTGGCACCGCCCTACTGGGCCTTCGCCTGGCCGGGCAGCCAGGCGCTGGCGCGCTACGTGCTCGACGGCCGGCTCGACGTGCGCGGCCGGCACGTGCTCGATTTCGCCGCCGGCTCCGGCCTCGCCGCCATCGCCTGCGCGATGCGTGGCGCCCGCGCGGAGGCGGCGGAGATCGACGCCTTCGCGCGCGCCGCGATCGCTGCCAATGCGACGGCGAACGGCGTGGCGCTGGCGATCCCCGGGGCCGACCTCGTGGGCGAGGACCGGGGCTGGGAGATCGTGCTCGCCGGCGACGTGTTCTACGAGAAGCCGATGACGGCGCGTATCCTGCCCTGGCTGCGCCGCCTGGCGCGGCGCGCGCCGGTGCTGATCGCCGATCCCGGCCGCGCCTTCCTGCCGCGCGAGGGGCTGGAGCCGCTGGCGACCTGTGCCGTGCCGACCACGCTCGAACTCGAGGACCGCCCCGAGCGCCTCGTCACCATCGCCAGGCTGTTGGCCTGAGGGTCGCCCGCGCGAGGGGCCGGCGGCTTGCGGGCGGTGCGGCGACGGCCCGCGGCGCTACCTGTACCAGACCGGCTTGCGTTTCTCCGCGAAGGCCGCCGTGCCCTCGTGGCCCTCCGCGCCGGCACGCTGCATCCAGCTCTCGTGCGCGAGCAGCGCCATCTGCCGCTCGTCGAGGGTGAGGCCGTTGGCGCCGAGGAAGCTCGCCTTGGTCGCGGCGATCGCGCCGGGCGCGCCGAGCATGACCGCGTCCAGGATCTCGGCCAGCCGCGCCTCTCGTTGATCATCCGCAACGATCTCGTGCACCAGGCCGATGCGCAGCGCTTCCGCCGCGCCGAACCGCTCGCCGGTGAGCGCGTAGCGGCGCGTATGGCGCAGCCCCATCGCGTGCACCATGTGGGTCGAGATCGGTGTCGGCGCCACGCCGACGCGCACCTCGGTGAGGCCGAAGATCGCCGCGGGATCGGCCAGCACCACGTCGCAGCAGCAGACCATGCCGCAGCCGCCGCCGAAACACGCGCCCTGGACCATCGCGATGGTCGGGCAGGAGAGTTCGTTGAGCATCTGCATCGCCCGCGTCGTCGCCATCGAAGCGGCAAAGGCCTGGCCGGGCGGGTAGCTCGCCGCCCGGTTCAGCCAGCTGATGTCGGCGCCAGCCTGGAAATGCTTGCCGGCGCCGCGGATCACCAGGGCGCGCGCGTCGCCGAGCGTGGCAAGCCCGTCGATCAACGCGCCGAGCATCGCCTCGTCATAGGCATTGCCGCGCGCCGGGCGGTTCAGCGTCGCCGTGGCGATGCCGCGCGTGTCACGCGCCAGCACAACCGGGGGCTCGTCCATGGTCGTCTCCTTCGCCTCTGCCGGCGCCAATCTGCCGCTTCCCCAAACATTGAGGAAGGTTCATGCTGGCGCACAATGCAGGTGCATGGGAGTTGTGCGGCGCGCGCGGGCTTCGGGGTGCTGCTGGTCGGCCCGCCGGGTTCGGGCAAGTCGGACCTGGTGCTGCGCCTGCTCGACAGGGGTTTCGTTCTGGTGGCCGACGATCGGGTGGAGGTGGAGGACGGGTTGGCGCGGGCGCCGCCGGCGCTGGCGGGGCTGCTCGAAATCCGTGGCCTCGGCATTCTCCGCCTGCCGTATCTCGGCGCCGCGCGGCTCGCCCTGGCGGCCCGGCTCGTATCGGGCAGCGAGGTTCCCCGCCTGCCGGAGCGCGCGCGGCAGGTTTTCGGCATCCCGGAGATTCTGGTCGATCCTCGCCCGGCGTCCGCGGCGGGCCTGATCGACCGCGCGCTCGACGCGGCGACGGGCCGGCTCGCGTCGGTCGTCGGCGCCTTCGGTGAGTCGGCATGACCGGGCGTGTGCCGGTGATTCTGGTCACCGGGCTCTCCGGCGCCGGCAAGGCCTCGATTCTGCGCGCGCTCGAGGACATCGGCTTCGAGGCGGTGGACAATCCGCCCCTCGGCATGATCGGCGCGCTGGCCCGCGAGGGCGGCGCACGGCGGCTCGCCATCGGCGTCGATGCCCGCTCGCGCGGCTTCGATGCCGGCGCGGTGCTCGCGGCCCTGGCGAAGCTGCACGAGGACCCGGCGCTCTGGCCGGAACTGATCTATGCCTGGGCCGACGAGGCGGTGCTGCAGCGCCGCTACACCGAGACGCGGCGGCGCCACCCGCTGGCCCTGCTGGCGCAGGTCGCCGACGGCATCGCCGAGGAGCAGCGCATCACCGCGGCGCTGCACGAGGCGGCGGACTTCGTCATCGACACGTCCGAGCTGCCGCTCTCCGAGCTGCGCCAGCGGATCGAGGCGCGCTACGCCCATCCGCCGGGCGACGCGGCCCGGCCATCGCTCGCGGTGACGCTGGTCTCCTTTGCCTATCCCGCGGGGCTGCCGCGCGAGGCGGACCTCGTACTCGACGCAAGATTTCTCCGTAACCCTCACTATGACCTGAATTTAAGGCCGCTGACGGGTTTGGAGCCGACGGTCGGTGCCTACGTTGAAGCGGACCCCGATTTCGCGCCCTTCATGGGCCACGTGACGAGTCTGCTTGCCTTGCTCTTGCCACGTTTCGTCCAAGAGGGCAAAAAATACGTCACCATTGGAGTCGGGTGCACCGGCGGACGCCACCGTTCCGTGCATGTGGTCGAGACACTGGCGAGGCATCTTACAGGACAAAGCTGGCGCGTCAGCACCCGGCATCGTGAACTCGCCCGCGACGGCGCTGCTCCGCAGCGCAACGCGGGGCATCACGGTACCGCCTGAGCCGCGCCGCCAAAGCGCCATGATCGGACTCGTTCTTATCTCCCACGGCCATCTCGCCGACGAACTGCGCCTCGCCATGGAACACGTGGTCGGGCCGCAGCGGCAGGTCGCGACCGTCTGCATCGGGCCCGAGGACGACATGGAGAGCCGCCGCGCCGAGATCGAGAGTCGCATCGCCGAGGTCGATTCCGGCGATGGCGTGGTGCTGCTCACCGACATGTTCGGCGGCACCCCCTCCAACCTGGCGGTGCAGCAGATGCACGGCCGCGCCGTGGAAGTGATCGGCGGCGTCAATCTGCCGCTGCTGGTGAAGCTGGCCAAGGTGCGGTCCAGCCGCACCCTCGCCGATGCCGTGGGGGTCGCGCGCGACGCCGGGCGCAAATACATGGCCTGTGCCTCCGAGCTGGGGCAGCCGGTCGAGCCGGCGGAACCGCTGAACGGCCACACCGTCGCCAAGCCGCATTGACGTGACCGACGCCGGGAGCGGAGAGGATCGCCGTGAGGGGGTGGCGGTGCTGGTGCGCTCCCTGCGGGTCGTCAACCAGCGCGGGCTGCACGCCCGGGCGGCAGCCAAATTCGTGGCGCTGGCGGAGCGTTTCGGCGCCAATGTGGACGTGCGCAAGGACGGGCAGAGCGTTTCCGCGCGCTCCATCATGGGGCTGATGCTGCTCGGCGCCGGCCCTGGCAGCGAGATCGAGCTGCAGGCCGAGGGCTGGGACGCGCGCGAGGCGCTGGAAGCCCTGGCCGGCCTGGTCGAATCCGGCTTCGGCGAGTCCGACTGATGCGCGCCTGGGGATCGATGCGGGCCACGGGCCTCGTGGGGGAGCGAGGCTGATGGCGGAGCCGGCCCGGCGCGAACGCAGGCTTCGCGGCATTCCGGTGTCTCCGGGCATCGGGATCGGCCCGGTCTTCACCGCCGAGGAGAAGGAGGCGCCGATCGTCCGCAGGCGCATCCAGGCCGCCGACACCGCCGCCGAGACCTCCCGGCTCGATGCCGCCGTCGCCCAGTCGCGCGCCCAGCTCCTCAAGCTGCGCGCGCGACTCGCGATCCTGCCCGAAGACAGCCAGACGGAGATCGCGCCGCTGCTCGAGGCCTACGTGCAGATGCTGAGCGGCTCGCGGCTGCTGCGCGGTGCGCGCCAGCGCGTCGCCGAGGCACTGGTTTCGGCCGAGACGGCGCTCGGCGACGCCTGCGAGGAGATCGTGGCCGCGCTGCTGGCGCTGCCCGGCGATGCCGCCGGCCGCCGCCGGCGGGCCGAGGAAGTGCGCGAGATCACGCGCCGCGTGGTGCGCAACCTGACCCGCACGCCGTTTCGCAGCTTCGCCAGTCTGCCGGCCGGCGCCGTGCTGGTGGCGGAGGGCCTGCGCCCGGCCGACGCGGCGCTGCTCGAGCCGGCCAAGCTCGCCGGCGTGCTGACCGAGGAGGGCGGGACGGACGGGCATACCGCGATCCTGCTGCGCGCGCTGGGCGTGCCGGCGGTGCTGGGCGTGCCGGGGCTGATCGCCGCGGTCCGCAGCGCCGCGGCGGTGACTCTCGACGGCAGCAGCGGCGACGTGGTGATCAACCCCGGTTCGGCCGCCCGCGCCGCCGCCCGCCGCGGCATCATGGCCTATGCCAAGGAGCGCCAGCGCCTCGCCCAGTTGCGCCGCCTGCCCGCGGTGACGCGCGACGGCACGCTGATCGAACTCGCCGCCAATCTCGAACTGCCGGCGGAGCTGCCGCTGATCGCGCGCTCCGGGGCGGTCGGCATCGGCCTGCTGCGCACCGAATTCCTGTTCATGAACCGCGAGGCGCTGCCCGACGAGGACGACCAGGCGGAGACCTACCGCACCATCGTCGAGGCGATGGGCGGCGACCCGGTGACCATCCGCGCGCTCGACTGGGGCGGCGAGAAGGAGATCGAGGCGCTGACCAATGCCGGGCTGGTGCCCGAGGCGCGCGATGCCAACCCGGCGCTGGGGCTGCGCGGCATCCGCCTGCTGCTGCGCCAGCCGGAACTGTTCGAGACCCAGCTCGCGGCGATCCTGCGCGCGGCGGTCGCCGGGCCGGTGCGCATCCTGCTGCCGATGGTGAGCGCGCTCAGCGAGCTGCGCGAGGCGCGCGAGCATCTCGAGCGCACCGCGCGCCGCCTGCGCCGGATCGGTGCGCGCATCCCCGAGGAACTGCCGCCGCTCGGCATCATGGTCGAGACACCCGGGGCGGCGCTGGCCGCCGACGCCTTGGCGCAGGAGGCGGATTTCTTCGCCATCGGCACCAACGATCTCGCGATGTACGCGCTCGCCGTCGATCGTGGCGAGGCGGCGGTGGCGACCCTCTACGATCCCCTGCACCCCGCGGTGCTGCGTCTCATTCAGTTCACGGCGGAGGCGGCGCTGCGCTTTCATGTGCCGGTTTCGGTCTGCGGCGAGATGGCGGCCGATCCGCGCCTCACGCCGCTCCTGGTCGGGCTGGGCCTGCGCCAGTTCAGCATGTCGGCGAGCGCCGTGCCGCGGGTGAAGCAGGCGGTGCGCGCGCTCGATATCGAGGAGGCATCGCGCCTCGCCCGCACCGTCATGGGTCATTCCGATCCCGAACGAATACGCGCCCTCATCCTCGGCGCCTGACCCCTTGGGAGAAGCAGCATGTTCACCCTGACCGAGCTGGAGCAGGCGGCGGCACTCGTGCACCGCCAGGTGCCCCCGACGCCGCAGCATCTCTGGCCCCTGCTGTCGGAGCGCGCCGGCGCGCGCGTCTGGATCAAGCACGAGAACCACGCGCCGACCGGCGCCTTCAAGGTGCGCGGCGGCGTCACCTTCATCGACTGGCTGCGGCGCGAGCATCCCGCCATCCGCGGCATCGTGACGGCGACGCGCGGCAACCACGGGCAGAGCCAGGCCCGCGCCGCGGTCGCCGCCGGGATGCGTGCCGTGATCGTCGTGCCGCGCGGCAACTCGGTCGAGAAGAACCGGGCGATGCGCGCCTTCGGTGCCGAGCTGGTCGAGTTCGGTGACGATTTCGACGCCGCGAGGCCCGAGGCGGCGCGGCTGGCGGCGGCTGAAGATCTGTTCATGGTGCCGCCCTTCCACCGCGAGCTGGTGCGTGGGGTCGCGACCTACGGGTTCGAGCTGTTCGCGGCCCAGCCCGAACTTCATACCGTCTACGTACCGATCGGCTGCGGCTCGGGCATCTGCGGCACCATCGCCGCGCGCGATGCGCTGGGGCTTGCCACCCGTATCGTCGGCGTGGTCGCGGAGGGAGCGGCCTGCGCCAAGCTGTCGTTCGAGCGTGGCGAGCCGGTGGAGACCAACACCGCGCAGACGGTGGCGGACGGGCTTGCCGTGCGCGTGCCGGTGGCCGAGGCGCTCGCCATCTACCGCAAGGGCGCCGACCGCATCGTTGCGGTGAGCGATGCCGAGATCGAGGCGGCGATGCGGATCTACTTCAGTGATACCCACCAGGTGGCGGAGGGTGCGGGTGCGGCACCGCTCGCCGCCCTGTTGCGCGAGCGCGAATCGCTGCAGGGCCGCGACGTCGCCCTCGTGCTGTCCGGCGGCAACGTGGACACCTCGGTCTATCGGCGCGTCCTCGGCGACTAGAGCCGTGTCCGGTCAGGTAGAACCATCTGGCCGGATTTCTTGCTCCGGAATCGAATGCCAGCTCCCGCGGAGGGTGACTGACGCGGGGGATTCCCCGACGCGCTGGTGAGGTGATTGCGGCTGGTGGTCCTTGGCCGGTCCACCATGGCGCGGCCCGGCCGGCGCCTCTCCGGCGATGTCGGCGCGCCCGGCAACTGACTTTCCAACCGCGTGCTCCGCGACCACCACGAGATCGCCGCCCACGGCTGCGGCGCCTGGAACCGCCGCGCCGATCGCGGCCCGGGCGCATCCTCTCGATCGGGCTGCGCCATTGGGCCCATGCGTTCTGATCGATGCAAATTGGCATGACGGGCCGACGCCGCCGTTGCCGCCGCCCTCAAGCCGGCGCCGCAGCCCCGCCCGAGGGCCAGACGCGGATCGCCTCGGCCGGCACCACCACGCCGACACCCTCGCCCAGGGCCGGCAGGTTCATGGGTGGGAGGGTCGCGAACAGCGTCGCCGTGCCGATCGCCACGCCGATCGTGGCGCGATCGCTGAGCACGTGGCAGGTGCTGACCACCCCAGCCAGCCGGTTCTCGCGGGTGGCGGTGGGGCCCGGCGGCAGCAGCCGCACCGCGCCTGCCGGCACGCCCCAGGACAGTGTCGCCCGGGGCAGCGCCGGCGGCGGTCCGGCGAGGCGCAGCGTGGCTCCCGCCGCCGGCCAGTCGAACGCATCGGGGCCGCGGAGCGTGGCGGTGAACAGGTTGCGCCAGCCCAGCAGGGCCGCCGCCTCCCGCGACGACGGGTTGGCGAACACGGCCGCGGGGGCGCCCTCCTGCACCACGCGGCCGTCATGCAGCACGGCGACATGGTCGGCCATCGCCGCCAGCGGCGCATCGTGCGTGGCCGCCAGTGCCGGCACGCCGCCCGCGCGCAGCCGGGCGATCAGGTCGGCGGCGACGCTCTCCGCCGTCTGCGGATCGAGGGCCGCCGTCGGTTCGTCGAGCAGCAGCAGCGAAGGATGGCGGGCCAGGGCGCGCAGCAGGGCAACGAGCTGGCGCTGGCCGCCCGAGAGCGCATCCGGCATGCGTGCCGCCAGATCGGCCAGGCCCACCCGTTCGAGCGCATCCATCGCCGCCGCCTGGCGGGCGCGGCGGGAGCCGTCCAGCGCAAAGGCGACGTTGCGCCAGACCGACAGGTGCGGGAACAGCCCCGCCCCCTGCGGCAGGTAGCCCACCGGCCGGCGATGGGCCGGCAGCCCGCCGAATGGCGTTCCCTCCGCCGCCAGCAGGCCGGCCAGTGCCCGCAGCAGCGTGGATTTGCCAGCCCCGGTGGCGCCGAGCAGGGCGGTGAAGCCGCGCACCTCGAACCGCGCCGCCAGCGCGACCGGTCGGGCGAGGCGCAGATCGACCGCAAGGGCGGCCGGCACGCCGGGGGCCACCGGGGGCGCGCCGGCGGGCGCCGGATCAGGTCGCATGCCGCCCCCGCGCCCAAAGGCCCAGCAGCAGCGGCAGCGGCAGCCCTGTCAGGAAGAACGCCCACAGCAGGGGATAGACCGCGGCCAGCCCGGAATCCTGCAGATCGACCCAGAGCCGGACCGGGATCCCCTGCGGGAAATAGGCGATGATCAGCGCGACGCCGAACTCGCCGAGGGCGCGCACCCATGCCAGCGCCAGGCCGGTCGCCAGGCCCAGGCGCGCCAGCGGCAGCGAGACGTGCCAGAACGAGTACCAGGGCCCCCGGCCCAGCGTGCGGGCAATATCCTGGTATTCGGCCGGAACCGACTCGAAGGCGCCGCGCGCGGCCAGCACGTAGTAGGGGGCGGCGGCGTAGATCTGCGCCAGCAGGAAGGCCGCCGGCGTGTTCGACAGCTCCACGCCGACATGCGCCGCCGCGCGGCCGATCGGGCTGTAGGGGCCATAGGCGATCGCCAGCATCAGCCCCATCGCCAGCGGTGGCGTCAGCAGCGTCAGCAGCAGCAGCGCGTCCAGCAGCACGCGCAGGCGCGGCGTGCGGGTGGCCAGCCACCAGGCGAGCGGCGTGCCCCCGGCCACGACCAGGGCCAGCGCCGCGAGCGTCGCACCGACGGAGGTGGCGACCGCGTCCCAGTCCCCGGCCGAGGGCGCCAGGGCTCCCCAGTCAGTGGTGAGGGCGAGCCCGGCATAGGGGATCAGCAGGAACCCCAGCGCGAGCGCGCCGAGGGGCCCGGCCAGCCGCAGCGGCGGGGCGGTGCGGCCGGACGTCGCGGCTTCGCCCAGGGCCAGCAGCGGTTCGCCCGGCATCAGGCGTTGAGCGTCGGACCCGACGGCGGGCTGTAGCCGAACGTCGCGAACAGCGCCTGGCCCCGGGCGCCGGCGAGGAAGGCGAGAAAGGCGGCGGCGGCCTTCGGTTGCGGCGCGTTGGCAAGGGTCATGGCGTAGAACACCAGGGGTTCGGGCGCGACGGTCACCGTCCCGTGCGCGGCCGGGACGGCCATGCGCGCGCGGGCATACCAGGTCGCGGCCAGGGTGGCATCCCCGAGATTGGTCTCCGCCGGCAGCGCGATGTAGGGCAGCCGCTGCGCGTGGACGGCGCTGAGATAGCCCGAGGCCAGGTCGATCTGCCCGGCCTGCAGCCGCGCCAGCAGCGAGGGTTCGGCGAAGATCTGCCGCGGGTTCATCGCCGGACCGAGAACCCTGGCCGCGAGCCCGGGGGATTTGTAGTAGATCTCGGCCAGCTTCATGGTGAACAGGATGTTGCGGCCCTGCGGGTCGGTCCGCGGGTCGGTGCGCCCGAAGCGCACGCCGGCAGCGAGCAGTGCCGCGGGCAGGGGCTCGTGGCCGGCGGCGACGGCGGCAAACAGTTTCGCGTGCGGCGATTTCGGGCTGTAGGGCAGGCACATCTGCGTGCTCGCCACCGGGACCGCCGAGGCCGCGAGACCGGCCCCGTGGACGATGGCGAAGGGTGCCGCGGTGATCGGGATGAAGCTGTTCACCACCATCTTCCTGGCCGCGATCAGCCGCGCCAGCGCAAAGGCGCCGCGCCCGATGCCCTGGAAGGCGACATGCGCCCCGGCGCTGAAGGCGGGACCGATGCCCTGGTCCATCAGCGCGCCCATCGAGCCGGCATAGGCGACCGCGAACGGTGTGGCGGCGGCGGCGCTGCCGGCCAGGGCGGCCGCCAGCGACGACGCCATGGGGAGGGTCAGGGCCTCGCGGCGGGTCAGCATCGGCGTCTCCGGTCAACAGGGGCGGCCGGCCGCGGGTGCCGGGCGGGCCTATTGATGCATCATCCAGGCGTTATGTCCACAGAGATA
>JAJXSZ010000017.1:16243-19877 GCA_021784255.1 Pseudomonadota bacterium
CCTAAAGATACCGTCCAGAGACACACTCCAGAGATACACCCGAGAGCTGCACACCCGAGAGATACAATCTGCGGCGATACAAGCCCGGCCGCGCCCGCCAGATGTCGCGCCAGCCCGTCCTCGTGCCCGCTATTCGTCGCCGGCGTGGTGGCCGCTCATCTCCCGCCCCGCCGCGTGCGGCATCAGCAGCGCCGCCGGGGAGGCCAGCAGCATCAGGAAACTCACGCCGAGGAACCCCGCGGTGAAGTCGGAGAGCTCCGGCTGCGCGTGCGCGCCCAGCGCCATCGAGACCGCGAGTATCGCCGCTCCCACCGAGACGCCGACCGTGAGCGACAATTGCTGGACCGTGGAGTAGAGGCTGGTCGCGGCACTCATCCGCTCGCGCGGGATCTCGGCATAGGCGAGCGAGTTGAAGGCGGTGAACTGCAACGAACGCAGGAACCCGCCCAGCAGCAGCACGATATAGATCACGACGATCGGCCAGGATGGGCGGAAGAACCCCACCGCCGCGAGCGAGGCGGTGGAGAGCAGGCCGTTCCAGACCAGCGTGGTGCGGAAGCCCATCCGCCGCAGCAACCCGACCGCAGCCGGCTTCATCACCAGCGCGCCGGCCGAACCGGCGAGCGTAATCATGCCCGATTGCAGCGGCGAGAGGCCGAAGCCGAGCTGCAGCATCATCGGCAGCAGAAACGGCACCGCGCCGACGCCGATGCGAAACAGCGTGCCGGAGAAGGTCGAGACCATGAAGGTCGGCATGCGGAACAGCGAGAAGTCGAGCAGCGGCGCGGCCGTGCGCCGCGCATGCCAGGTGTAGGCGGCGGTCGTCCCGGCGCCGAGCAGCAGGGCGGCGATCGCGGCTGCGGGAGCGACGACGCTGCGCCCGATCGTTTCGACACCGAACATCGTTGCCGCCATCGCGATGCCGCAGAGCACGAACCCGTTGATGTCGAACCGCGTCGCGACCTCCTCGCGCACGTCCTCGACGAAATAGGTGACCAGCGCCACGCCGAGCACGCCGATCGGGATGTTGATGTCGAACACCCAGCGCCAGGAAAACCAGGTGACGATCAGGCCGCCCACCGGCGGGCCGACCAGCGGGCCGATCAGCGCCGGCATGGTCAGCCACGCCATCGCCGCCACCACCTCCGATTTGGCGACGGTGCGCAGCAGCAGGAGGCGCCCCACCGGCACCATCATCGCGCCGCCCGCGCCTTGCAGGATGCGCGCGAGCACCAGCTCCGGCAGCGAGTTGGCGGCGCCGCAGGCGATCGAACCGAGGGTGAACACCGCGATCGCGATGCGAAAGACGTCGCGCGCGCCGAACCGGTCCGCCATCCAGCCGCTCGCCGGGATGAAGACGGCCAGCGCCAGCAGGTAGGAGGTCAGGGCCACATTCATGTGCACCGGCTCGGCGCCGAACGCGCGCGCCATGGTGGGCAGCGCCGTCGAGACCACGGTCGAGTCGAGGTTCTGCATGAACAGCGCGGTGGCGACGATCAGCGCCGTCATCCGCGCCTTGGCGGTGATCTCGCCGACCCGTCCCGGGCGCGGCGCCGGCCGCGGCGAGCCGTCCAGGATGACAGCTTCCTGCAACGGGCCGCCGCTTGCCGCCTCGCTATCGTCCATCGGTTGATTGTCGACGGCTCCCCGGCGTCGGAAAAGTGCCAACCGCGCGGGTCAGCCCGGCGCGTCGCCGCCGGGGGCGGCAATCCGCAGCGCCAGCCCGGGAAACTGGTGGCGCATCGCGGCGCTGCCGTGCAGCGCCAGCGCGACGAGACGCGCCGGCGCGTCGGGCAGCGGGTTCGCCGGCACCGCCTCCGGCCAGTGCCGGCGCAAGGCTTCCGGGCTCAGCACCCGCACCGCGCCCTGTTCGAGCGGCAGCAGAAAGCCGCCATCGGCGGGCGCCAGGCCGATCCCGGCGAACCGACTGAGCCGGGCGGCGAAGACGGCCGGCCTGTCGGCGACGAACACCGCCTGGGCGAGCGCCAGTGCTCCGTTCGGCTGGCCGGGCAGCGCGGGATGCCAGACCACGTCCGGCGTCATCTGCTCGATCAGTTGCAGCCGCGGCAGCATGTCGGTGAGCGGCACGCGGCGGAACCGCGCGACGCCGCTGCCCGCCGCCTCGCCCGGGCGTGCGTTCTCCACCCGCTCGGCCGCGAACCCGGCCTGGCGCAACCGCGCCGCCGCCGCGTCCGCGTCGGCCACCCGCAGGCTCAGGACATGGGCGCCCTCGCCGAGTGCCAGCATCGCGGCGAGCGTGGCGCTGGGCTGCGCCGGGCTTTGCGCCAGCAGCTCGATATAGCTGCCCCGCAGCATGATCCGCCCGCCCGGCGTCGGTGCGAAGCCCGCCATCGCCCACGCCGCCCGCGCCGCCGCCGCGTCGCGCACCACGATGCCGACATGGTCGAGGGCCAGGGCCGTCCCGCTCACGGCATCATCGCGCCGGGCATCGTCGCGCCGGGCATCGTCGTATCGGGCATCGTCGTGTCGGGCATCGGCAGCCAGACCCTGAAGGTCGAGCCCTTGCCCTCCTCGCTCTCGATCAGCAGCTGGCCGCGGTGGCGGTTGACGATGTGCTTGACGATGGCGAGCCCGAGCCCGGTGCCGCCGGCGGCGCGCGAGCGGCCCTTGTCCACGCGGTAGAAGCGTTCCGTCAGCCGCGCCAGGTGGGCGCGCGCGATCCCCGGCCCGTCATCCGCCACCGACAGCGCCGCTCCCGGCCGCGTCGGCCACGGCGCGCCCTCGGCGGGCTGCACGCCGATGCGCACCGTCCCGCCCTCGCGCCCGTACTTCACCGCGTTGTCCACCAGGTTCTGCAGCACCTGCGCCAGCTGGTCGGCGTCGCCCAGCACCATCGTCGCGGCGGGTGCGGCGAGTTCCAGGCGCATCGCCCGCGCCGCGAGTCGCGGCTCGAAGCCCGCTGCGACCCGTCCGGCGAGGGCGGCGAGGTCCACCGCCTCCGACGGCGCCTGGTGCTCGTTCATCTCGATGCGCGACAGCGACAGCAGATCGTCGATCAGGTTCGCCATGCGCTGCGCCTGCTCGGCCATGATGCCGAGGAAACGCTGCTGCGCCGGCCGGTCGTCCGCGGCCGGGCCGCGCAGGGTCTCGACGAAGCCCATCAGGCTCGCGAGCGGCGTGCGCAGCTCGTGGCTGGCATTGGCGACGAAGTCCGCCCGCGTCCGCTCCAGCGCGCGCTCGCGCGACCGGTCGGACAACACCAGGATGGCGCGGCCACCGTCGGCGAGCGGCGGGTCGAAGGGCAGCACCGTCGCCGCGACTTCGCGCTCGGTGGGCACCGGCAGGCGGATTTCCGCCGTCCCGGTCCCGCCGCCGTGCCAGGCGTGCTCGATCGCCTCGCGCAACAGCGGGTGGCGCAGCACGGCCGCGATTTCGTTGCCGAAGGCGGCGCGCGCTGCGGCATTGGCGCGCAGCACTTCCCGTTGCGGCCCCAGCACGATCAGCGGGTCCGGCAGGCGCTCGACGATCGCCTCGCTCGCCCGCGACAGCGCCGTCACCTCTTCGCCGCGCGCGGCGAGCGTGCGCGCCAGCCGCTCGATCCCGGCCGCGATCTGCCCCGCGCCCGGCAACCGCGGCGCCGCGGCGTCGCGCGCCAGCGCCACGGTGTCGCCGG
>JAJXSZ010000225.1 GCA_021784255.1 Pseudomonadota bacterium
ATACAGGCAGCACAGGCCCAGCCGGCACCACAGGCCCAGCCGGCACTACGGGCGCAGCGGGCAGCCAGCCGGCGCCGCTCGGCCCCGACCGGCTCTACCGCCAGGCCGATCTCTCCGGCCTCGCCTTCGCCACCACGGCCGAGCTCGCCCCGCTGGCGCGCCTGTCCAACCAGCCGCGCGCGCACGACGCGATCGACTTCGGCGCCGGCATCGACCGGCGCGGCTTCAACATCTTCGTCGTCAGCGCCAGCGGCGCGCGCGCGCAGCAGGCGGTCAAGGCGCTGCTCGACGAGGCCGCGGCGAGCCGCCAGCCGCCGCAGGACTGGATCTACGTCAACAATTTCGCCACCGGCCACCGCCCGGTGGCGCTCGCCCTGCCGGCCGGGCGCGCGCCTCTCTTCCAGAAGGCGGTGCACGACCTGATCGACGATCTGCGCCTGTCGCTGCCGGCCCTGTTTGAAAGCGAGGACTACCAGAAGCGCCGCCGCGCCATCGAGCAGGAGGTGCAGGCCAAGAACGAGCGCGCCTTCAACGCGCTGAGCGAGAAGGCCGCGGCGAGGAACGTCGCCATCCTGCGCACGCAGATGGGCTTCGGCATGGCGCCGGTGCGCGACGGCAAGGTGGTGCCGCCGGCCGACTTCAACGCCTGGCCCGAGGCCGAGCAGGAGGCGACGCGCGAGGCGATCCGCGATCTCGAGAAGGAGCTGGAGGAGACGCTGCGCGCGCTGCCGCGGCGCGAGAAGGAGCAGCGCGACGCGGTCCGCGCGCTCGACCGCGACACCGCGGGCCAGGCGGCCGACCAGCTCTTCGTGCAGTTGCGCGCGCAGTTCGCCGACCTCCCGCCGCTGGGCGCGCATATCGACGCGATCCGCGCCGACATGCTGGAAAATCTTCCCGTCCTGATCTCGGCCGAGGCCGCCGAACCCGGAACGATGCAGGCGGCGATGCGCATGAGCGGGCCGTTCGGACGCTACGAGGTCAACGTCATCGTCTCGCAGGAGGAACATCCGCCGGGCGCACCGGTCGTCGAGGAGCCGCACCCGACGCTCGCCAACCTCGTCGGCCGTATCGAATACGCACAGATCCAGGGCGCGCTGGTCACCGATTTCCGCCTGATCAAGGCCGGCGCCCTGCACCGCGCCAATGGCGGCACGCTGCTGCTCGACGTGCGCAACCTGCTCACCGAGCCGTTCAGCTGGCCGGCGCTCAAGCGCGCGCTGCGCCGGCGCGAGATCACGATCGAGGATGTCGGCCGCTTCATGGGCCTCAACATGACGGTCTCGCTGGAGCCGGACCCGATCCCGCTCGACCTCAAGGTGGTGCTGTTCGGCGACCGCCTGCTCTACCACATGCTGACCACGCTCGACCCGGATTTCGGGCAGGACTTCAAGGTGCTCGCCGATTTCGACGACGACATCGACCGCTCGCCGGCGAACGAGGCGATGCTGGCGCGCGCGATCGCCGACATCGCCGCGCACGAGAAGCTGCCCCCGCTCGACCGCGGCGGGGTGGCGCGCGCGATCGAGCACGCGGCACGGCTGGCCGGCGACGCGAACAAGCTGACGCTGCTGGTCGAGGGGCTGCACGACCTCCTCGCCGAGGCCGCCCACCTCGCCTCCAGCGCCGGGCGCGAGGTGATCGGGCGCGACGACGTCGACGCGGCGATCGACCAGCGGATCCGGCGCATGTCGCGCCTGCGCGAGCGCAGCCAGGAGATGGTGCTGCGCGACATCGCGCTGATCGAGACCAGCGGCGCGCGCACCGGCCAGATCAACGGCCTCGCCGTGATGTCGTTCGCCGACTACGCCTTCGGCCACCCCTCGCGCATCACCTGCCGGGTGCGCCCGGGCGGCGGCAAGATCGTCGATATCGAGCGCGAGGTGGAGCTGGGCGGCAAGCTGCACAGCAAAGGCGTGCTGATCCTCTCGGGCTTCCTCGCCGGACGTTACGCTCTCGATACGCCGATGTCGCTCTACGCGAGCCTGGTGTTCGAGCAGTCCTATGGCGGCGTCGATGGCGACAGCGCCTCCTCCGCCGAGCTCTACGCGCTGCTCTCCGCCATCGCCGAGATCCCGCTGCGCCAGGATTTCGCCGTCACCGGCTCGGTGAACCAGCTCGGCGTGGTGCAGGCGATCGGCGGCGTCAACGAGAAGATCGAGGGCTTCTTCGACATCTGCGCCGCCCGCGGCCTCAGCGGGACCCAGGGGGTGCTGATCCCGGCGGCGAACGTCCAGCACCTGATGCTGCGCCGCGACATCGTCGCCGCCTGCGCCGCCGGGCGCTTCGCCGTCCATCCCGTGCGCAGCATCGACGATGGGATCGCGCTGCTGACCGGCCGGCCGGCCGGCGAGCGCGCGGCCGACGGGCTCTACCCGCCGGGCAGCATCAACCGCGCGGTCGAGGACCGGCTCGCCCATTTTGCCGACTTGCGCAAGGAATCCTCGGGCAAGGACCGGCCGGAGGCGGAAAAATCATGACAACGAAACATCGCGCCCGGGACAGCCGGGTCATCGTCGGCCTCTGGCACGCCAGCCTCGATGCCGCGGCGATGCAGGAGGCGGCGGAACTGGCGCGGCTGCTCAGCGCCGATCTCTACGGCCTGTTCATCGAGGACGAGGCGCTCCTGGCGATGGCCGCCCTGCCCTTCGCCCGCGAGATCCACATTGCCACCCACGCCTGGCGCCGGCTGCGCCCGGACACGGTCGCGACCGAGATGCGCGAGGCGGCCCGCGACGCGCAGCGCCTGCTCGACAGCGCGGCGCGCGCCACCGGCATCGCCAGCGCCTTCGAGGTGGTGCGCGGCGATCCCGCCGCCTGCATCACCGCCGCCTGCCGCGCCGGCGACGTCCTCGTCGTCGCGCCGCAATCCAAGGGCGGCGTGCGCGCGGCCCAGGACGCCTCGCGCCTGCGCGAGGCCGCCGCCGAGACCGCCTGCTCGATCCTGCTTCTGCCGGAGCGGCCGGTGCGCGCCCATGGCGCCATCATCGCCGTGCTCGCCGACCACAATGATCCTGCTTTCGAAACATCCTGCGCGCTCGCCGCGGCGACCGGCGAGGACCTGCGGCTCCTGCTCGGCGAGGCGTTGCCGCCGCCGGCCGCCGAGGCGCTGCTGGCGCGCGCCCGCGCCGCGGGGTTGGTCCAGCAGCGCATCACCGCCCACCCGGTCGGCGAGGCTGCCGCCGGCGGCGACCTCGACGCCCTGTTCGACCTGCCCGCGCGCCTGGTCGTCGTCGCCCGCGCCTCCCCGCTCGCCGACGCCGCCGCGCGCGGTGCCGCCGCCCGCGGCATCCCGCTGCTGCTGCTCGGCGAATCCCCGTCGCGCTGAACCCGCGCGCCGGCTCTGGCGGCGCGGCCGCGCTTCGTGCGAGGCTGCGCCGTCGCCTCGCTGCACGACGAAAGGAACCAGGATGACACTGCGTATGTTGCAACCGCCGGGATGGAAGCGCCCGCGCGGCTACGCCAACGGCATGACCGGCGAGGGCCGGATGGTGTTCGTCGCCGGCCAGGTCGGCTGGGACGGGCAGGAACGTTTCGCCGACGGACTGGTCGCCCAGGTCGCACAGGCGCTGCGCAACGTCGTCGCCGTGCTCGCCGAGGCCGGCGCGGGGCCCGAGGATCTCGCGCGCGTGACCTGGTTTGTGAAGGACATGCCGGCCTTCCGCGCCGCCAGCGCGCCGCTCGGCGAGGTCTGGCGCGAGATCATCGGCCGGCATTTCCCGGCGATGGCGGTGATCGGCGTGCGCGACCTGATCGACGAGGGCGCGCTGATCGAGATCGAGGCGACCGCCGTGGTGGCGCGCGAGCCCGGCTGAGCGGCGCCGCTCAGCCCGCCGCGCCGAGCGGGCGTTCCAGCGCCAGGCGCCGGTGTGGGCCGAAGCCGGAACGTTCCAGGAACGCGAGCAGCCCGAAGCGGTTCCACGCGACCTCGGTGCGCAGCGTCTCCACGCGCAGCGCGCCGAGGTTGACCAGCAGTTGCGACAGCAGCGCGCGCGCGAGTCCCTGGTGCGCCCGTTGCGGATCGACACCGATCGTGTCCATCGCCGCCTCCGGCTCCGCCTGGCCGAACTCGCCAAACGCGACGCGCGCCATCACGAAGCCCGCGGGGTGCCCGTCGCGCTCGGCAACGAGCGAGACGCGCACGGCGGATTCCTCCATTGCCTCGTCCATCTTGCGGGCGAAATAGGCGCCCCGGTCGCGCCCGGTGATGCGCCGGTCGATGGCGACCAGGGCGGGCAGGTCGGCGCGCGTCATCGAGCGCACCGGCACCCGGTCGCGCGCTTCGGCGTCGGCGAAGGTGTCCTCGTGCGGCACCGCGCCGAGGATCGGGCGTGCCAGCACCAGCCGCGGCGCCAGCTCGAAGCCGTGGTGCGCGAAAAACCCGAGCAGCCCGCGCTCGCGCCAGTCCACCTCGGTGGTCAGCGCCGCCACACCCTGCGCGCGCAGGCCTTCGACGAGGTGGCCGAGCAGCGCGTGCCCCACCCCCTCGCCCGCCGCCGCGACGCCGATCGCGTCCAGCGCCGCCTCGCGCCGCT
>JAJXSZ010000226.1 GCA_021784255.1 Pseudomonadota bacterium
GCTGCTCTGGCAGGCGACGAGCGGTTCGACGCACCGCGCGCTCGCCGGCTTCGCCGCCAAGACCGCCAAGGAAATGGCCTATCACGTTCGCCACGCCGCGACCTGGGTGGTGCGGCTCGGCGACGGCACGGCGGAAAGCCACGCGCGCACCCAGGCCGCGCTGGAGCGCCTCGCCCCTTATGTGGACGAAATGTTCGATGCCGGGGACGAGACTCTCGCGGGCGTCGTGCCGGATGTGGCGGAACTGCGCGAGGGTTGGGAGCGCGAGGTGCGGGCCCTGGTTGCGGAAGCGCGGCTGATCTTGCCAGATGTTGCGTTTCCGCAACGTGGCGGCCGAGCGGGCCGGCACGGCGAAGCGCTCGGGCATTTGCTGGCCGTCTTCCAGCACCTGCACCGCAGCCATCCCGGAGCGACATGGTGACGACGCTCGCGCGCGCCCGCGACATCGCGGCCGCCGTCGCGGATCCCGAGCTGCCGGCGCTCAGCCTCGGCGAGCTCGGCATGGTGCGCGACGTGACCGCGACTGCGCAGGGCATCGAGGTCGCGATCACGCCGACGTACAATGGCTGCCCCGCCATGGGGATGATCGCGCTCGCCATCGAGGCAGCACTGCTCGAAGCGGGGTTCGAGCGCGTGCGGGTGCGCATCGTGCGCGAGCCGGCCTGGACCTCGGATTGGATCGGCGCGGAGGCGCGCGAGAAGCTACGGGCGGCGGGCATTGCGCCGCCGGCGCCGCGCGCGGCGTGGTCCGGCGCACCGCCCGCGCCCGCCTGCCCGCGCTGCGCCAGCATCGCGACCGAGGAAATCGCCCCGTTCGGCGCCACAGCCTGCAAATCACTCTGGCGCTGTCTTGACTGCCGCGAACCGTTCGAGCTCTTCAAATGTCACTGACCACCGCAGCCTCCGCTGATGCGGCGCTGCGCTTTCACTCCCTCGTCGTCGCCGAGGTGCGGCGGGAGACACCGTCCGCCGTCTCCGTCGCCTTCGCGGTGCCGGCGGCGTTGAGCCGCGTGTTCGCGTTCCGGCCCGGACAATACCTGACGTTGCGCACGCGCATCGATGGCGAGGAGCTGCGGCGCTGCTACTCGATCTGCGTGCCACCCGGCGCGGGCGAGCTGCGGGTCGCGATCAAGCAGGTCGAGGGTGGCGTGTTTTCGACCTTCGCCAACACCAGGCTCGCAGCGGGCGACCGGCTCGACGTGTTGCCGCCGGAGGGCCGGTTCGCGACCGGGACCGGCGACGCACGACGGCATCTGGCGATCGCCGCCGGCTCCGGCATCACCCCGATCCTCTCGATCCTGACGTCGATCCTCGAGCGCGACGCCGCGAGCGAGGCGTTGCTGCTTTATGCCAACCGCACGACACCGGAGATCCTGTTCCGCGACGCGCTCGAGGACCTCAAGGACCGGTATCTCGACAGGTTCTCCCTCGTGCATGTGCTGTCGCGCGAGGAGCAGGAACTCGACGTCTTTGCGGGCCGCCTCGACCGGGCGAAGACGGAACGCCTGGTGCGCGTCTGGGCCGAACCCACAACGATCGATGCCGCCTATGTCTGCGGGCCGGAGGGGCTGATCGCGATGACCGAGGCAACGCTGGCCGAGCTCGGCATGCCGCGCGAGCGGGTGCATGTCGAGCGCTTCGCCGTTGCGGGCGAGGCCCTGCGCCCGGCGCCGGCGCGCGTGGCGGCGGACGCGCCGGCCTTCGCGCGGGCACGCATCATCCATGACGGCAAGACCACCGAGGTCGCGGTCGCGGCGGGCGAGGCGGTGCTGGAAGCGGCGGTTCGCGCGGGGCTCGACCTGCCGTGGTCGTGCCGCGCCGGCATGTGCTGCACCTGCCGTGCGCGACTGGTCGAGGGCGCGGCCGAGATGCGGCAGAACTTCTCGCTCGAACCGTGGGAGATGGACGCGGGCTTCGTGCTCACCTGCCAGGCGGTGCCGACCACCGATCGGGTGACCGTCGACTACGACGCCGCCTGACCGAGGCCCCAGGGCACGCCCGCGACAGCCGCCCACGCCGCCGCGCGGTTACCAGGCGCGGCAGCCGGGCAGATCGAGGCGCTGGCGTGCGAAGCCCATGCTTTCGACAAAGCCGTATTGCCGGGTGGCGATGCGCGCCACGGCCTTCGGCTGCAGCAGGTACGCCTCGAGGAATCCCGGCATCTGCTCCGGCGTCACCTCGCGCCATCCGTCGCGCATCGGCAGATACCAATAATCGTAGCCGCGCAGCGCCTCGACCAGATCGACCATGCGCCGCAACCGCAGCAGGTTGGTTGCGACGGCGTCGCCAGCGGCCACCAGATTGAAGGGATGAAACGATAGCTGGAGAAATGGCCGGCTCTGGCGCAACAGACCGGCAATCGCCGGAATGACCTCGTATTCGGCGCCCTCGATGTCGATCTTGAGCAGCGTGTCCGCATCCAGCCCAGCCTGCGCCAGCGCCGTCGCCGCCGCCACGACGGGGACGAGCGCCTCGCACGCGCCGGACAGCAGCCCCTGCCGCTCGACCACCTGGAACAGGCTGGCGCCGGAATCGGCAAAGCCCTTGCGGAACAGCTCGTGCTCGCCGGCCGCGGCTCCCACCGCGGCCTGGATCACCGTCGTACGCGCGCCAACTCCGGGGTTGAGCGCCAGATGGGCTCGCAGCACCGCTTGGTGCGACGGGCTGGGCTCGAACAGCGTGATCTCGTCCACGCGGTCGCCGGCATAGAGGCTGAGCATGCCGAAATAGCCGCCGACATCGATGAGCCGGCGGCAGGCGGGCAACGCCGCGTCGAAGAATTGCAGGGTCGGGTCCTCGAAGCCGCTGACGAACTCGGCAAGCGCGTGGCGGACGAGCGGATGGTCCAGCACGCGCCATTGCCGGCCGCGGCAGCACACCACCTGCCCCGGCCCGGTCAGCGAAGCTGCGCCGCCCGCGCCGATGTCGCCGTCCATCGTCTGCGCTCCCCCGCCATCGTGAAAGCCGAATGACTGGCGCGAGCTTGCACCCGACAGGCTTAACGAGCGGTTGCTCCGCCTGGCGACGCGCGGCGGCGATCGTGCCGGCGTGACGCGCTACGGCATGTTCGGCCGCCAGGCCTCGTCCGGCCCACGCACGCGCCGCCCCACCAGCATGTCCCACGGGGTCGGCATCTCGCCAACGCGCACCGCGATCAGGCCCGGCTTGCGCGCGGCCAACGCCTCCCGCAATGCCGATTCCAGCCCTTCCGCGTCCCCGACCTTCCAGGCACGCACGCCGAAGCTTTCGGCGAAGCGGCAGAAATCGGGGTTGGCGAGATCGCTCGCGATCAGGCGATTGCCGAAATGCTGCTGCTGGATGCGGCGGACATTGCCGAAGGCGCCATCGTCGAACACCACGACGACCAGCGGCAGGCCGTGGGCCACGGCGGTCGAAAGCTCGCCCGCCTGGTACATGAAGCCGCCATCGCCGGCGATGCAGACCACGGCGCGGTCGCGGCAGGCGGCTTGCGCGCCGAGCGCGATGCCGTAGCCCCAGCCGAGATTGTCCTGGTAGCCCGGCGCGATGTAGCGGCGAGGCGCGGCAACATCGAAGGCGACGCGGGCGACGAAGGCGAGTTGGGTCACGTCCTCGACCAGGATGCCGTCTTCCGGCAGGGCGGCGCGGATCGCATGCAGGAAGCCCATCTGCGGCTCCTGCCGCGCCAGCCGCCCGGCCAGCCAGGTCTTTTCACGCGCGATGGCGGGATCGGGCTCACGCGGCGCGGGCAGGGCGGCGGTAAGCGCCGCGAGCGCGGCCGCGGCGTCGGCGACGATGGCGACGTCGGGGTGACGGAAGCGGGCCGTCTCCTCGGCATCGATATCGATACGTATCAATTTCAGCTTCGCGTCGGTGCCCCAGACCGAAAGCGGCTGCAGCATCCGGGTGCCGACGCCGATCGCCAGATCCGCCTCGGCCCAGAGCCGGTTGCCGACCGGCAGGGAGGCGGCGAGCGGATGTGCCGTCGGGATCACGCCGCGCCCGCGGCGGTAGGTCACGACCGGCGCCCCGAGCTTCTCCGCAAACGCCAGAAGTTCCGCGCCGGCGCCGTGGGCACCGCTGCCGGCGACGATGACAGGGCGTCTTGCTTCCGCAATGAGCGCCGCGGCGCGGGCGATCGCGTCGGCGTCGAGCGGCGGAGGCGCCGGCGCGAAGGGCGCCACCGGCATCACCTCCCCCGCACGCCCCCAGACGTCGATGGCGCACTCGAGCGCGACGGGGCGCTGGCGGCCGGACATCGCCTCGTGCAGCGCGCGGGCCACCAGGCCGGGGGCGGCAGCCGGGTCGGCGATGCGCGCCGCGAACTTGGTTATGTGGCCGAGCAGGCCGAGCTGATCGCGCAGCTCGTGCAGATGGCCGAGGCCGCGGTCGATCGCGAAGGAGGGAATCTGCCCGACCAGCGCCAGCACGGGCGCGCCGGCGCCATAGGCGCTGAGCAGTGCCGCGGAGGCGTTGAGCAGGCCGGGGCCGGGCACGACGCTGAAAGCCTGCGGCTTGCCG
>JAJXSZ010000018.1 GCA_021784255.1 Pseudomonadota bacterium
CGAACGGGCCATCCCGCCGCGCGAGCTGTTCGCCGCCGCGCTCGCCGCCCTGCCGCGCCAGGACGGGCGCACCGTCGCAACGCTTCGCCTCGGCATCCTGACCGGGTGGAACGAGGCTACGTCACCTTCGTGATCGCCCAGCGCACCTGCTGCGGACCGTCGGCGTAGCCAGTCAGCATCACCTGTTCCGAGCGGCGCGGTTCCTGGCCGCCGAGATAGACGCTCGGCTCGAGCGACATCCGCGCGCCGTCCGCGCGCAGCCGCCAGCCGCTGCCGGAGGGCAGACGCAGCAGCACCGCCTCGCCGTCCTGCTGCAGGCTCGCATCCACGCTTGGGTGGAGGTGGAAGCGGATGACGAAGGGCTGTGGCGTATCCGCCTCCACCGTGTCCTCGCCGCGCAGATCCTCGCCGCTTTCGGCAAGGTAGAAGCGGCGGACATGGACGGCGCCGAAGACACGCTTCCAGCCGTCGTGGGACAGGTGCAGCCAGTGCGCCCCCATGGCTTCCTCGTGGCGCGCATCGACGCTGACCGGCCGCCGGCCGAGCCCCTCCTCGCGCACCTCCGAGGACGAGGTATCGGCGATGACGAGGGTCGAATGGGCGGCGGTGTAGCGCAGGCCCTGGCGCCATTCCTGGGTGGCGGCGAGTGCGGTTCCGCAGTTCACGATCATGCGCTCGCGCCCGACCGAGAACTCGAAGGACAACGTGCCGGCATGGGCGAGCCGGTCGAGCCGGGGCGGCGGCGGCGCGGCGCCATCGACGATGATCAGGCTGCGCCCCGCGGCGAGGCGGTAGAACCCGGCATCGGGCAGCGCGCTGGCGGGCCGGGCGGCACGGCCGGCCTGGGCCAGCACCAGCTCGATCGGGCGCGGCCCGTCCTCGCGCGTGGCGTTGAAGATCGCCATGCCGCCATCGCCGTGGCGCAGCACGCGCAGCGCGGCAGCAAGGCGGTCGATCGCGCCGGCGAGGAAGGGCGGCGTCTCGATGTGGCCGGTGCTGAGGTGCTGGCGGATTTCGACGAGGTCGGCGAGCACCGCGAGCATCTGCGCCGGGCTGCGCTCGGCATGGCTGCCGTCGGGCTGGATCTGGCGCGCGAGCTCCTGCCCCAGGACGCGCAAGGCGCGGACCAGCAACGAGCCATGGTCGGGCAGCGCGGCGCCGGCGGCGGCGACGCCCTTCAGCGCGGCGATCGCGCGGGCGTCCATCTCCTCCGTCGGCAGCGCCGCGGCCAGCGCCCGGGCATCGGCCACCAGGCGGGCCATCAGGCGCTGGCGGAACGCGTCGTCGGCGGTGGCGGCGAAAAAATCGTAGTGCGAGAGCCAGGCAGCGAGGCGATTGCCGACGACCTCGGCAAGCCCGACCTGGCCGTCCGGCGGGGCATCGAGCCAGGCATCGACGAGGTCGCGGGCGCGCACCCGGGCGGCATCGGTGCCGAGCGCGCGCAGGTCGCGCAGCCAGGCGAAGCCGTGCGCGGCGGCGCGCAGCAGCGGCAGGCCGCCGCCCGGCACATTGGCGTGGGCAAGAAAGCCTTCGGGCCACAGCCCGATCCTGCCGCCGGCGATCTCGAGCTGGCCGCGCAGGATGCTGGCGCCGCGGGCGGCGTTGCCGGGCCAGGGGTCGCGCAGGGTCTGGGAAGGCGCATCCGGCACGCGGGCCATCGAGAGCGGCACGCGCGCGAGCTGTTGGCGGCCCTGACGCCACCAGCGGCTGATGGTTCCGCTCATCGACCCAAGTCGGCCGATGCGACCGGCCGCAGCGCGGCAATCGCGGCCGCATAGTCGGGCTTGGCGAACACGGCCGTGCCGGCGACCAGCACGTCCGCCCCGGCCGCGATCGCCAGGGGCGCGGTCGCCGCGGTGATGCCGCCATCCACCTGCAGCGCGATGGCGCGGCCGGAAACATCGATGGCGCGGCGCAGCGCCGCCAGCTTGGCCATCTGGCCGGGCAGGAACGCCTGGCCGCCGAAGCCCGGGTTCACCGTCATCACGCAGACCAGGTCGACGAGGTCGAGCACGGTGAGCACGGACTCGATGGGCGTCGCCGGGTTGAGCACCACGCCCGGCTTGCAGCCCAGGGCGGCGATCGCCTGCAGCGAGCGGTGCAGATGCGGCCCGGCCTCGGGATGCAGCGCGATGTGGTCGGCGCCGGCGGCGGCGAAGGCCTCGAGATAGGCGTCGACCGGCGCGATCATCAGGTGGACGTCGAAGGGAAGGCTCGCCACCGGGCGCAACGCCTTGATGACGGCGGGACCAAAGCTGATGTTGGGGACGAAGTGGCCATCCATCACGTCGAGATGCAGCCAGTCCGCCCCGGCGGCGGCAACGGCGCGGACTTCGTCACCGAGGCGCGTGAAGTCCGCGGCGAGCAGGGAGGGGGCGATACGGACGGCCATTCGGCCGTTCTAGAGGCGGGCGTGAAACCGGCACAAGTTTCGTGGAGCGGCCTGCCTTGGCCGAGCTCGCCGGGAATGATGGCGGGAAACCGCCTTGCGGTTTTCCCGCGGCCAGCCGCTTGACCTGCGTCAATGCGGCACGACCGGCCGGGATGGAGGCTGTTTCGCGTCCGGAGGGGAGCGCGCGATGTCGGCGATGCCGCGGCGAGCCGCCATTATTTCGTCGGGTGCCGCGGTCGCGCTCGCGGCCGCGCGTTTCGCCGCGAAGCCGGCGCTCGCGCAGGAAACGGAATCGACGTCGCCGGACCTGATACGCGAGCACTACATGGCGAACGATCCCGCGGCACTGGGGTCGAACTGCCTCCTGATCGGCCTTTTGCTCCAGCACATCGCGCTGATCCCGAAGCTGAATAATTTCTCGGTCATCACCGACTTCTTCGGCCACAAGGTCAGCATCAATAAGTCCAACGCCGACAAGTACCAGAAGTTGCTCGCCGAGCGGCAGGGCATCTGCGCGTCCACGATCGAGCAGCGCGGCTATGATTCATTCGCCGGCACCTACGCCGCGCGCGCCAACAGAGCCTGCGCCGAGGCCGGGGCGGCGGCCTACCTGACGAACATCAATGAGCTGAGCCAAGACGGTTCGTCGACGCCGGGCACGGTGGAGACCGTCACCCAGGACCGGTTCCGCGTGACCATGACGAACAAGGCGCTGGTCGCGCGGAACCCCAACGCGATGAAGACCCTGGGGCTGGTCATAGAACGCACACTCGTGCTCGAGGACGGTCTCAGCCCGGATTTTTTCTACACCGGCACGCGGTCCGGCCGCGACATCGTGATCCGGCCGATGACCAACTCGATCAGGCGCAGCTTCGAGGGATACCCGGCGTGGGCCCCGCAACCGTTCTGGACGGCCCTGGCCGGTTGCGCGATCACCCTGTCGCCGCGCGCAGGGCCGTAAGCGCGCAACCCGGCGCCGCCCAGGGTTCGGGTTGAGGCGGCGGGACCGTCGCCCCCCTGACGGGTGTCAGAGGCGGATCAGACGCGCCGCGAAGAAGCCGTCCATGCCGCCGCGCCCCGGCCACAGCGCGGGGGTGGTGCGCAGATGGCCCTGCGGCGTGCGGGCCTCGGGAATGGCGGCGAGCTCCGCCGCCGCGAACGGCTCGGCGCGCAGCGGCAGGCGGGCCAGGGCGGCCTCGACGCGCGCCGCCCCCTCCTCGGGCTGCAGCGAGCACACGGCATAGACGAGCCGCCCGCCGGGGCGCAGCACGCGGCAGGCGGCGTCCAGTAAGTGGTCCTGGGTGGCAGCGGGCGCCGCCACGTCGCGCGGGCGGCGCAGGTGCGGGATGTCGGGGTGGCGGCGGATGGTGCCGGTGGCGCTGCACGGCGCATCGAGCAGCACGGCGTCGAGCAGCCCCTCGGGCACCCAGGTGCGGGCATCGGCGGCGACCAGTGTCGCTGCCAGACGGGTGCGGGCGAGGTTCTCCGCGACGCGCTCCAGCCGCGCCTGGTCGCGATCGACCGCGATCACCGCGGCGCCGGCAGCGGCAAGCTGCATGGTCTTGCCGCCAGGCGCGGCGCAGAGATCGGCGATGCGCTCGCCGGGGCGTGGCGCGAGCAGGTGCGCGGGTAGCGCGGCGGCCGCATCCTGCACCCAGAACGCGCCCTCCGCGAAGCCGGGCAGCGAGGCCACCGCGGTGCCCGCAGGCAGGCGCAGGCTGCCCGTCGGCAGCGCCTCGGCACCGGGCATGAGGCCGGTGCCAGGCTGCGGCGTGAGATCGAGCGGCGCCTCCTGTGCGTGCGCCTCGGCGATGGCGCGGGCCTCGGCCCCCCAGCTCGCCCAGAGCCAGGCCGGCGTGTCCAGCCGCGGACCGTCGAAGCCGGCGAGCCCCTCCGGCGCCGCGGCGAGACGTCGCAGCACCGCGTTCACGAGGCCGGCGAAGGGAGCGAAGCCCTGCTTGCGGGCCAGTGCCACGGCGGTGGAGACGGCAGCGTGCGGCTTGTCGCGCAGCACCAGCAGCGAGGCGGCGCCGAGGCGCAGCACGTGGCGCACCCCCTCCGGCGGCGCATGGCGGAGATGCTGATCCAGCGCCGCGTCCAGCGTGCCAAGCCGGCGCAGCGCCGCGGCGGCGAGCCGATGGCCGGCGGCGCGGTCGCGGGCGTCGATCGGCGGCAGGGCATCGAGCGCGTCGTCGAGCGGGCGGCGGCGGTCCAGCACGGCCGCGAGCAGCGCAAATGCCGCCTCGCGTGTCGGGTCGGGCGGGGGACGGTCGAGGCGCGAGGGGCGGGGCGCCGGGGCGCTCGGTGTCGGCATCGTGCGGTGATGGCGCCACAGCGCGACGCCGGCAAGGGCTCGCCCACCGCCACCGCGAAGCGATCGCGCCAGCTGAGAACGGGCGCCGGGCTACGGCGCGCGGGCGGCCGCCAGGATCGTCGCCACCGAGCGGCGCAGCCAGGCGGCGCGCGCGGGCGCGTCCATCGGCAGGCCGAGGCCGAGCGCCCGTAGTTGCGGCGCGGTCACGGCCAAGCACTGGAACTGTTCCGCAAGCAGCCCGGGCTCGGCGATGCCGTGTGCCGCCAACAGCGCACCGACGCGCTCGATATCGACCCCGGCACCGGCGCCGGCGAGGATCCTGGGCAGGTCCGGCACCCGGCCACCCTCCGCGACCAGGAGGCGGAACAGCGCCAGCCCGTCCGGCGACAGCCCCACCGCCAGCATCTGGGCGCCCGCCGCGGCGAGGGCGGAGGCGAGGTCGGGCGGCGTCCGGCCGGGCTCGGGGTAGCGGGCGCGCCAGTGGTCGATGAGCGCGGCGACGGCGGCGGCAAACAGCGCCGGCTTGTCGCGGAAGCGGGCGTAGAGGGTTCGCTTCGAGACGCCGGCGAGGGATGCCACGCGCTCGAGGCTGGTGGCGGCGTAGCCATCGTCGAGGAAGCAGTGCATCGCCGCCTCGACGATCTGCGACGTCAGGGCGGCCGCGACGGCGCGCGGCGGGCGGCCGCGGCGCTGCTTGCGGCGCCGCTCACCGGCGGCGGGCGGGGCGCGCAGCGGACCGGGCATGGCGGCGTCCGGGCGGGGCATCGGCTGTTCCCGTATCTTGTTGGTTGGTTCAGCGGGAATTGGGGCGACCAGCCGCGTCGAAGCTTCGAGACTTGGGGGCTCAGGTAAGCCGCTGGTGTCCGAAATGTAACGAAATGCAACCGCCTGCCGGCCATGTGCCGGCCGGCGGGTCAGGGGCGCCGCAGCGCCATCAGGGCGAGGATCTCGAAGGCGAGAGATGCGCCGAGCTGCGCCGTGACGGTAGTGGCGTCGTAAGGCGGCGCCACTTCGACCACATCGCCGCCGGCCAGCTCGAGTCCCGCCAGACCGCGCAGGATGGCCAGCGCCTCCCGCGGCGTGAGCCCGCCCACCTCCGGCGTGCCGGTGCCGGGCGCGAAGGCCGGATCGAGGCTGTCGATGTCGAAGCTGAGATAGAACGGCGCGTCACCGACGACGGCGCGGGCGCGCGCGACGATCGCCGCGACGCCGAGCGCGTCGACTTCCTCGGCATGGATCACCGTCATGCCGGCGACGTAGGAGAACTCATAGAGCATCTCGGCCGAGCCGCGAATGCCGATCTGGACGGTTCGTTCCGGATCGAGAACGCCGTCGAGAACCGCCTGGCGGAACGGGCCGCCGTGGTGGAAGCGGCTGCCTTCGAGCGGGCCGGACGTGTCGCAATGCGCGTCGATGTGGACCATGCCGAGCGGTCGCTCGCGGCCGAGCGCGCGCAGGATCGGGTAGGAGATCGAGTGGTCGCCGCCGATGGCGAGCGGACGCACGCCGGCACGGCGCAGTCGGTCCACGAAGGCCTCGATATCCTCGATCGACTGCTCCAGGCTGTAGCGGCTGCGCAACGGCACATCGCCGATATCGGCGCAGGCGAGCTCACCCACCGGGGCAATGCGGTGGACGTGATGATAGGGGCCGATGCGCTCGACGTTGCGGATGGCGCGCGGGCCGAGCCTGCTGCCGGCGCGGTTGGTCACGCCGAGATCCATCGGCACGCCGAACAAGGCGACCTCGAGCCCGGCGATATCGCCGTCGGCGCGTGCCGGTGCGCCGAGCAGCGTGGGCATGCCGGCATAGGGCTTGCGTCCCGCCCGGCCGGCGGCGGCGGTAAGCTCGAAGGCGCGGCGGAAAGCGGGGTCCTCCGCCATCTCGGTCGTGCGGTCGCCACTGGCGAAGCGGGCACGCAGGGCGGCGAGCCTGGCCGGATTCATTGTTGTGATACCGTTTCCTGTGGCGTCGGCGTCGGCGTTGCCGGTGGCGCGGCGGGCGTCCCCGGCGGTCGCTGCGCGGCAAGCTCCATCAGCCGCCCCCAGCGCGCGGCGGAGTTGAGGTGGGCGTAGATCGGGCCGATCCAGCCGCGGCGACGCCAGTCGAGGAAGGTCTCGTCCGCAACCGCGTCGAGCCGATCGGCCTGCAGCACCTTGAAGCCGCGCACGCGTCCGGCGCCGCCGCCGCTGTAGCGGATCGTCGCCTCCTCCTCGCGCAGCAGGCCCGCGGCCTCCATGGCGCGGCCGAAAGCGGCGGCGGCGGCAAGGTTGTCGCGGAAGGCGTTGCAGAAATTGATCGCCTCATGGAGCGCCGCGGAAGGCCGCCCATCCTCGAACAGTGTTGCCCCGTTGCCGGTGTGCAGGCAGTGCGCGGTCGGATCGATGCCGACGAAGGACGTATTGCGCGCCCGGTCCTCGACATGGACGAACGGGTAGGCGCGCAGATAGGCGGGGACATAGGCGTCCGGCCGCCAGGCGCCGTCCGGCAGGATGAACAGGTTGCCGGTCTCGGCGAGGCCCATCAGCACCACCGGGGTCGGCGCCGCGCCGGCGGTGAACAGCACCGGATAGTGGCGCGAGGCCGGCTCGAACTCGCCGAGGCCGAGCGGCACGGTCTGGCCCGGCACGGCAAAGGCGTAACCGGCCCGGCGATCGAGGCGCAGGCCGCCATGCCGCTCCGGCGCAATCGCCTCCACGCTGCGAAAAAACAGCGGCAGCGTCGGGCGCGGCGGGGCCGTGTCCGCGGCGATCGGGGGCGCTGGGGTCTGGGTCTCGGACATCGGTCGAGTTTGAGCCAGGCGGGCGGCGCGGGCAATTCCCCCGGCCCCGCGCTGCGCCAGCCGGCCTGGCCGGGGTTGGCATTTTGCTCCGGGCGCGCCAATACTGCTGACACGGCGACGCTGCGGATCGGTGCGGCGCGCCCCATCAACGCCGGCCTCCTTCGAACCGGCGGAACAGGGAGAGAAACATGACCATCGGCACCACAACGCTCGCCCAGCGAACAAAAGGGGTCGCCGCGGCCGCCGTCGCGCTGGCCATGGGCCTGGGCATCGCGGGCGCCATGCCGGCGCAGGCGGCGACCATCGAGATCGGCGCGCAGGTGCCGACCAGCGGCTCCGAGGCGCCCTACGGCATCGACATGCTGAACGCGATCCGCATGGCCGCCGACCAGATCAACGCCAAGGGCGGCGTTCTCGGCGACAAGATCAACATCGTGCCCGGCGACAGCGCCTGCGACCCACAGGTGGCGGTGAACGCCGCCAGCAAGCTCGTCTCCCAGGGCGTCACCGGCGTCGTCGGCGGCTATTGCTCCGGGGCGACGCTGCCGACGCTCAAGATCTACGGCGACGCGCACGTGCCGTTCGTGATCACCGCCGCCAACTCGACGGCGCTGATCGGCGCCAATCCCGGCAACGCGTTCATGGTCAACTCGACCGGCTACGACCAGGTCAAGACCGCGGTCGACCTGTTCAAGGCGAAGGGGATCAAGACCATCGCCATCATCAACGAGGGCGACGCCTATTCCGCGGATCTCGCGAAGCTGACGCGCGCGGCATGGGAAAAGCTGGGCAACAAGGTCGTGGACTACGAGGTGGTCAGCAAGGGCGAGCAGGATTTCTCGGCGGTGGTCACCAAGATCCGCGCCGCCAGGCCCGACGCCGTGTTCTGGACCGCCTATTATGCGGACGGCGCACTGCTGCTCAAGCAGCTCCGCCAGGGCGGCTATAGCGGCATGATCGCGCTCGGCGACGGCAACAACTCCTCGAAGCTGTTCCAGCTCGCCGGCGCCGCCGCCAACGGCGTCTACTGCTTCTCCAATCCGACGGCGAATTTCCTGCCCTCGGCGAAGACCTTCACCGCCGAGTACCGGAAGCAGTTCCACCAGGCACCGGGCCCCTATTCGACGCTGTCCTATGACGGGATGATGCTGATGGCGCACGCGATCCAGGTCGCGGGCAGCACCGACAAGGCGAAGATCATCACCGCGCTGAAGGCGACGAACGGCTTCAAGGGCGTCGCCGGCCCGATCACCTTCACGCCGAAGAACACACTGGCGCGCAGCAACTTCGTCGTGTTGCTGGGCAAGGGCGGCAAGTGGACGCTCTACCGCGGCCCCGGCGCGCCGGCGATGCCGTGAGGTGAGGCAGCGGTCCTGAACGCGGCATCCCGCGACGCGAACTGAGGCGGGATGTCGCTCACCGCCATCCTTCTGCAGCAGCTGGCGAACGGGCTGATCCTCGGCTCGTTCTATGCGCTGGTGGCGCTCGGCTACTCGATGGTCTACGGCGTCATCAAGCTGCTCAACTTCGCGCACGGCGACCTCTACATGGTCGGCGCCTTCGCGGGGTTCGGCTCGCTGTCGCTGTTCTCCGGCTGGCTCGGCGCGGGCTGGGCCGGGATCGTCCCGTCGATCCTGCTCAGCATGCTCGCCGTCGGCATGCTCGGCGTGGCGATCGACCGCGTCGCCTACCGGCCGCTGCGCGAGGCGCCAAAACTCTCGGTGCTGATCACGGCGCTCGCCGTCTCCATGCTGCTCGAGAACACGGTGCTGGCGGCGACCGGCGGACAGTTCACCGCCTTCAGCACCGATCTCGGCTTTGCCGGCATCGATATCGGCCTGGTGCACGTCACCTACACCCAGATGGTCCTGGTCGGCACCTCGGTGGTGCTGATGGTGGTGCTGGAGCTGTTCGTCTCGCGCACCCGCTACGGGCGCGCCATGCGGGCGATCGCCATCGACCAGGATGCGTGCCGGCTGATGGGCATCGACGTCAACCGCACCATCGCGCTCACCTTCTTCATCGGCTCGGCACTCGCCGCCGCCTCCGGCGTTCTGGCCGGCGTCTATTACGGCAGCATCAATTTCTTCATGGGCTTCCTGATCGGGCTCAAGGCGTTCACCGCCGCGGTGATCGGCGGCATCGGCAACATTCCGGGGGCGATGCTCGGCGGCCTGCTGCTCGGGCTGCTCGAAGCATTCGGCACGCAGATCCCGGGCATCGGCGGGCAGTGGAAGGACGTGTTCGTGTTCGCCTTCCTGATCCTGTTCCTGGTGTTCCGCCCGACCGGCCTTCTGGGCAAGCCAGTCGTGGAGCGGATGTGAGCGTTGCGCCGGCCCTCGCCGTTGCGCGCTCGCCGCGCGGGACGGTGGTGAGCGCCGCGCTGATCGTCGTCGCCCTCGCGATCCCGCTGGTCGCCAACAGCTATGCCCTCGAAGTGCTGTCCGAGGCGTGGTTCTATGTGCTGCTCTGCCTCGGGCTTAATATCGTGGTCGGCTATGCCGGGCTGCTCGACCTCGGTTACGCGGCGTTCTTCGCGGTCGGCGCCTATACGGCGGGGCTGGTGACGCTCAAGCTCGGGCTCAGCTTCTGGTTCAGCCTGCCGCTCGCGGTGGTGGCCGCCTCGATCGCCGGCGTAGTGATCGGCGGGCCGACGTTGCGGCTGCGCAGCGATTACCTCGCCATCGTGACGCTCGGGTTCGGCGAGATGGTGCGCATCACCGTGCGCAACCTCGCCGTCACCGGCGGGGCGAGCGGGCTGGTGGGCATCAGCCGGCCCTATCTGTTCGGTTACAAGCTCGATACGATCGCGAGCTATTACTATATCTTCCTTGCCCTCGCCCTGCTCGCCGTCGCCGCAAGCCACCGCCTCGAGCATTCGCGCATCGGGCGGGCCTGGAAATATGTCCGCTCCGACGAGGACGCGGCGCGAGCGATGGGCATCAACCATGCCGCGGTGAAGCTCTCGGCCTATGTGCTCGGCGCGATCTTCGCCGCGATCGGTGGCTGCTTCTACGCTGCCAAGATGACGGCGATCGCGCCCGAGACCTTCACCTTCAACCAGTCGCTGCTGATCCTGCTCGGCGTGGTGCTGGGCGGGCGCGGCAAGATCCCCGGCGTCATCCTCGGCGCGCTGGTCGTGGTGGTGGCGCCGGAACTGTTCCGTGACATCGGCTCCCTGCGCATGCTGGTGTTCGCGCTCTGCCTGTTGCTGATCATGTTGCTGCGCCCGGCCGGGATCTGGCCCGAGCGCTGGCGCTGGGGCTGACGATGGCGCTGCTCGAGATCGCCGGCATGTCGCTCGGCTTCGGCGGCATCGAGGTGTTGCGCGGGTTCGACTTCGCGGTCGAGGAGGGCTCGATCACCAGCCTGATCGGCCCGAACGGCGCGGGCAAGACCTCCGTCTTCAACTGCCTCACCGGATTCTACCGGCCGCGGGCGGGCCGGATCACACTCGCGGGCACGCGCATCGACGGGTTGGCGCCGCACCGCGTCACCCGGCTCGGGCTGGCGCGAACGTTCCAGAACCTGCGGCTGTTCCGCGAGCTCACCGCGGCGGAGAACGTGATGGCCGGGCGGCATTGTCGCACCGGCGCCGGCGCGCTCGACGCGATGCTGGGAACCAGGCGGCATCGCCACGAGGAGGCAGCGATCGCCGAGGCGGCACGACACTGGCTCGCCTTCGTCGGCATCACGGAGGCCGCGGACCGCACCGCCGGCGCGCTTCCCTATGGCCACCAGCGGCGCGTCGAATGGGCACGTGCGCTGGCCACCGAACCGCGGCTGCTGCTGCTCGACGAGCCGGCCGCCGGGCTCAATGTCGGCGAGAAGGAGGAGCTGGTCGCGCTGATGCGGCGTATCCGCGACGAGCTCGGGGTCACCATCCTGCTCATCGAGCACGACATGGGGTTGGTGATGCAGGTCTCCGAGCACATCGGCGTCCTCGACCACGGGCGCAAGATCGCCGAAGGCACGCCGGAACGCGTGCAGAACGATCCACTGGTTATCGAGGCCTATCTCGGTCGCGACGAGGACGAGGCGAGTGCGGCGGCATGAGCGCGGTGGTGCTGCGGCTCGAGGAGGTCGAGTCCTATTACGGCCAGATCCACGCCCTGCGCGGCATCGGTTTCGAGGTGCGCGAGGGGCAGGTGGTGGCGTTGCTCGGCGCCAACGGCGCGGGCAAGAGCACGAGCCTGCGCACGATCTCGGGCCTGGTGCCGGCGCGGCGCGGCAAGGTTACGTTCGAAGGGCAGGACATCACGCGCATGCCGGCGCACCGCATCGCCCAGCTCGGCCTGGTGCACGTGCCGGAGGGGCGACGCATCTTCAAGGGCATGACGATCGAGGAAAACCTCGATCTCGGCGGCTTCTGCGTGCTCGACGCCGAAGAACGGCGGCGGCGGCGCGAGGCGGCCTATGCGATGTTCCCGATCCTCGCCGAGCGGCGGCACCGCGATTCCAGCCTGCTTTCCGGCGGCGAGCAGCAGATGCTGGCGATCGCCCGCGCGCTGATGGCCAAGCCCCGGCTGCTGCTGCTCGACGAACCCTCGATGGGGCTGGCACCGATCCTGGTGCAGGAGATCATGCGTACCATCCGCCGCCTCAACGAGGCCGGCACCACGGTGCTGCTGGTGGAGCAGAACGCGCGCGCGGCGCTGCGGCTCGCTCATTACGGCTGCGTGATGGAAACCGGGCGCATCGTGCTCGCCGGCAAGGCCGCGTCGCTCGCGGCCAACGACGCGCTGACCAAGGCCTATCTCGGCGCCTGACGCCGCCTCACACCCCGCCCATCGCCGGCGGCGGACCGGCGTGGCGCGCGTCGAGCTCGCCCGCGTGGTCGGCGATCGCGGCGACGAGGCGGCCCAGCGTCGCCCAGTCGGCGCGCGCCATGCCCGCCGCCAGCTCCGCTTCCATGGTGCGGGCAAGCGGCACGATCGCCGCATGCAGGCTCACGCCGCGCGGTGTGAGGCCGAAGCGACGCACCCGCCCGTCCGCCGCGTCGGCCTCGCTCGACAGCAGGCCCGCGGCCGCGAGGCGGGCGGCGGCGCGGCTCACCTTCACCTTGTCCATCGCCGCGCGTTCCGTGATCGCGCCGGGCGAGAGCGTGCCGAAGCGGCCGAGGATCGCCATCACCCTCCATTCCGCGATCGAGATGCCGAAGGCCTCGGCATAGCGGCGCGCAAACAGGCGGGAAATGCGGTTGGCGGCGACCGAGAGCTGGTAGGGCAGGAACCCCTCCAGCGCGAAGTCGCGCGCGTCGTCCGCCGCCGGCGCCTCGCGCTCGGCGGCGGCGGTCCGCCGGCTTGACACTTGTTGCATATGAAACTATCGCGCCGGAGCGCCCCGCGCGCAAGACCCGCGCGCCGACGTCAGGCGACGCACAAGACCAGAACCGGGAGGAACCCATGGCCGGCTTCGCCTCCACCACCGACCTCGCCGAGAAGATCGTCTCCTTCGACGAACTCGGCCCCGGGCTCTACGCCTACACCGCCGAGGGCGATCCGAATTCCGGCATCATCGTGGGCCCCCGGGGGGTTACCGTGGTGGACGCGCAGGCGACGCCGGCGATGGCCGCCGAGGTGCAGGCGCGGATCGCGACGGTGACCAGGCTGGCGGTCGATACCATCGTGCTCAGCCACTATCACGCGGTGCGGGTGCTGGGTGCTTCGGGCTATCCGGCCCACAGCATCATCACCTCGGACGTCACGCGCGAGCTCATCGTCGAGCGCGGACAGCAGGACATGGACAGCGAGATCGGCCGCTTCCCGCGGCTGTTCCGCGGGCGCGAGAGCATCCCTGGCCTGACCTGGCCGACCGCGACCTTCCACGAACGGATGACGCTCTGGCCCGGCGAGCGCGAGGCCCAGGTGATCCGCATCGGCCGCGCGCACACCGCGGGCGACACCATCGTCTGGCTGCCGAAGGAGAAGGTTCTTTTCGCCGGCGACACGGTTGAGTTCGGTGCGACGCCCTATTGCGGTGACGCGCATTTCACCGACTGGCCGCAGACGATCCGCAGGTTGCGCGAGCTGGGCGCCGAGAAGATGGTGCCCGGGCGCGGCCGGGCGCTGATGAATGCCGGAGAAGTGGCGGAGGCGCTGGCCGGGACGGAGGCGTTCACGTCCGACCTGTTCGCGGTCGCGCGCGCGGGCGTCGCCAAGGGCGCGACGCTGGCGCAGGTGTTCGGCGAGGCGATGGAGAAGATGCGCCCCAAATACGGGCAATGGGTGATTTTCGACCATTGCATGCCGTTCAATGTGAGCCGCGCCTACGACGAGGCACAAGGGCTCGACAGGCCGCGCATCTGGACCGCCGAGCGCGACCTCGAGCTGTGGCATGCGCTGCAGGGCTCGGTGCGCTCGGGCGAGATCGCGAGGTAGGGTTGGCCACGTTCGTGCCGCCGCACTATCCGTTCCGGCCCGCCACCGATGACGGCGCGCGGCACAGCGTCGTGGTGGTCGGCGGCGGGCTGGTGGGGCTCACCGCGGCACTCGATCTGGCGCAGCGCGGACAGCACGTCGTCGTGCTCGACGACGACGACACCGTGAGCACCGGCAGCCGCGCCATCTGTTTCGCCAAGCGAACGCTCGAGATCTATGACCGGCTCGGGATCGGGGCGGCGATCCGCGACAAGGGCACGACCTGGAACACCGGCCGGGTCTATTTCGGCGAGCGCGAGGTCTATGGCTTCGACCTGCTGGCGGAGCGCGGCCATCGCAACCCGGCCTTCGTCAACCTCCAGCAATACTATGTCGAGCACTGGCTGGTGGAGGCGTGCCGCGCCACCGGGCGTGTCGATCTGCGCTGGAAGCACCGGGTCGCGGGGGTCGCGAACCGGACCGATGGCGTGGCGCTCACGGTGGCGACGCCGGCAGGCAGCTATACGATCGGCGCCGACTGGCTGCTGGCCGCGGACGGCGCGCGCAGCCTGGTGCGCGAGGCGCTTGGCCTCGATGCCGTCGGCAAGGTGTTCCACGACCGGTTCCTGATCGCCGACGTGGTCATGCACGCGGATCTCCCGGCGGAGCGGCGTTTCTGGTTCGAGCCGCCCTTCCATCGCGGCGGCTCGGTGCTGCTGCATCGCCAGGCCGACGATGTCTGGCGCATCGACTTCCAGCTCGGTTGGGACGCCGACCCCGAGGCGGAGCGCGAGCCTTCGCGCGTCGAGGCACGCGTCCGCGCGATGCTGGGGCCCGACATCCCGTTCGCGCTGGAATGGGTCAGCATCTATACGTTCCGTTGCCGGCGCATCGAGAAATTCCGCCACGGACGCACGATTTTCCTCGGCGACGCGGCGCACCAGGTCAGCCCCTTCGGCGCCAGGGGCGGCAATGGCGGGGTGCAGGACGCGGACAACCTCGGCTGGAAGCTCGATGCCGTGCTCCGGGGCGAGGCACCGGAGACCCTGCTCGACAGTTACGACAGCGAACGTATCCCGGCGGCCGACGAGAACATCCTGAACTCCACCCGCTCGACGGATTTCATCACGCCGAAGAACGAGGCCGCGCGTGCCTATCGCGACGCGGTGCTGGAGCTTGCCGCGAGCCACCACTTCGCCCGGCCGCTGGTGAACTCCGGCCGGCTGTCGCGGCCGGCCGTGCTCACCGGCTCGCCGCTCTCGACGCCCGACGAGACGCCGTGGCCCGCGGGCGCGCCGCTCGGCGCCGCCGCGCCGGACGCGGAGCTCGACGACGGCTACCTGCTCGACCGCACCGCTGCGAACGGCTTCACGCTGCTGGTGTTCGACGGGGACCTGTGCGGTGCAATTCCCGGGGTGCAGCAGGTCGTGGTGCCGGCCGCGGGAATGGTGGCGGAGCGCTATGGCGCGGGGCGCGGCGACGCAGTGCTGTTGCGGCCCGACCAGCACATCGCGGCACGCTGGCGGCGCCTCGACCCGGCTGCGATCGGACGCGCGCGCGACCGCGCCCTGGGGAGGCTGGCATGACGACGCTCGACACACGCCCGCGCCTCGACGACCCGGACCTCGCCTTCGAGAGCCTGGTCGAGGCGCACCGCGATCTGACGGCGGAGCAATCCCGGCGGTTCGATGCGCGGCTGGTGCTGCTGCTGGCCAACCATATCGGTTCCGTTACGGTACTGCGCGCGGCGATCACGGCGGCGCGGGCGACGGCGTGGGAGCCAGCCGAGGCGCCGCCGGCAGGCGAGGCGGCAGCGTCGCAGACCGGCCCTGCGACGATGAGGCTTGCATCGGCGCGTGCGCCGAGATCATGAAGCTCGTCCGGAGGTGCGCCATTGCTCAAGCTGCGAGTCATTCCCTGCCTGGATGTGCGGGACGGAAGGGTGGTCAAGGGCGTGAACTTCGTCTCGCTGCGCGACGCCGGTGATCCGGTGGAGCAGGCCGCGCTCTATGACGCGGCCGGGGCGGACGAGCTCACCTTCCTCGACATCACCGCGAGCCACGAGAACCGCGACACCATCCTCGACGTGGTGGCACGTACCGCGGCGCGCGTGTTCCTCCCCCTCACCGTGGGCGGCGGCATCCGCGCGGTGGACGACATGCGCAGGCTGCTGCTGGCCGGCGCGGACAAGTGCAGCATCAACTCCGCCGCCGTCGCCGACCCCGAACTCGTGGGCCGGGCGGCGCAGAAATTCGGCAGCCAGTGCGTCGTGGTCGCGGTGGACGCCAAGCGTGTCGCGCCCGGCACGTGGCACGTGTTCACCCATGGCGGGCGGCGCGATTGCGGGCGCGATGCGCTCGCCTGGTGCGAGGAGATCGCTGCGCGCGGCGCGGGCGAAATCCTGCTCACCTCCATGGACCGCGACGGCACCGGCGAGGGGTTCGACCTCGAGCTGCTGCGCGCGGTGTGCGCGCGGGTGCGTATCCCGGTGATCGCCTCGGGCGGCGTCGGCACGCTCGAGCATTTCGTCGAGGGTGCGCGCGCGGGCGCCACGGGGTTGCTGGCGGCGAGCGTGTTCCATTTCGGCACCTTTACGATCGCCGAGGTGAAGGCGGCGCTCGCGGCGGCGGGGCTGCCCGTGCGCCTGCCACGGCCGATCCCGCCGCGGGCGAAGGCCGCTTAGGCATGGCCAAGATCACGAAGAAGAAGCGCGCACGCGCCGAGGCCAAGCTGGCAAAGCCACTCAAGGCGATGGTCGCCAAGGCGGCGAAGAAGACCACCGGGAAAGGGGCCAAGGCGGCCCGGCCGATCGCCCCCAAGCGGGTGGTGAAGACGCTGCGTGCGCTCGGCGTCACCATGCCGCCACCGCAGCCGGCCGCCGCCACCGCCGAGGTGCTGGAGCGGCTCTGGGGCGTGGTCCTGAGCCGGCGGGACGCCGACCCCAATCTCAGCCACTCGGCGCGGCTGCTGTCGCGGGGGGCGGCGAAATGCGCGCAGAAATTCGGCGAGGAAGCCGTCGAGTGCCTGATCGAGGCGGTGGCCGGCAACCGCCCGGCGCTGATCGCCGAGAGCGCCGACGTGCTGTATCACATGCTGGTGATGTGGGTGGCGAGCGGCGTGCGGCCTGAGCAGGTGTGGACGGAATTGCAGCGCCGCGAGGGCATGTCCGGCATCGCCGAGAAGGTCGGGCGGGCGGCGACGCGGCTGCTCGGCGCGCAGACGACGAAGATTCCCTGAGCTTCCCCGAGGTTTCCATGCCGGTCAGCGGCCACGGCCCCTATGATCCGCAGAACATTTTCGCGCGCATCCTGCGCGGCGAGATCCCCTGCCAGCCGGTGTTCGAGAACGAGGTGGCGCTGGCGTTCCACGACATCGCGCCGCAGGCACCGGTACATGTGCTGGTGATCCCGAAGGGCGCCTACGTCTCCTTCGCGGATTTCTCGGCCGAGGCCCCGGCCGAGACCGTGGCGGCGTTCTTCCGCGCCGTCGGCGAGGTCGCCAAGGCGCTCGGGCTCGAGGCCGCCGGCTACCGGATCCTCGCCAACATGGGGCCGCACTCGGGCCAGGAAGTGCCGCATTTCCACGTCCACATCCTGGCCGGGAGGCCGCTCGGCGCCAGGCTGGTGGCGGGTGGCTGAGAGCTCACGCGCCGCGCGTCGCGACCCACAGGCCGGCGAGGACGCAGACGGCACCGGCCAGCGCCATGGCACCGAAACCCTCGCCGAGCAGCACCGCGCCGAGGGCCAGCGCGGTGATCGGCCCGAGGCCGAGGAAGACGGTGACGTGGGTCGCCGGCGCATGGCGCAGCGCCCATAGCCAGGCGATGTAGCCGCCGCCGCTGCTGGCGCCGATGAACAGGACCGCGAGCCAACCGGAGGAAGCAAGCCGCGGCAGGCCGTGCAGCAACGCTTCCGCAACGACCGCATAGGACGCCAGTGCCACCACGGACGCCGCCATCGCCAGCGCGCCGACCGCAACGGTATCGTAGCGGCGCAGGTAGGGGCGGTAGAGCACGCTGCAGATCGCGCCGACGAGGGCCGAGCCGAGGACCGCAAGGTCGCCCAGGCCCGGCGGCTGCGCCAGCGGCGCCTCGAGCGCGAGCGCGATGCCCAGCATGGTGAGCAGCACGCCGCCGGCCTTGCGCGCGGTCAGCCGCTCCTGGCCGATCGCCGCGGCGAGCAGCATGGTGAGCAGCGGGAAGGCCGAGAAGACGACGGCACCGCGTGCGGCGGGGATGCTGCGCAGCCCCCAGTTCAACAGCGCGATGAGGACGCCGAACTGGCCGATCCCGAGCAGCGCGACCGGCAGCAGGTCGCGCGCCGCGAAGCCGGCGGGGCGGCGCGCGAGCAGCACCGGCAGCAGGCAGAGAAACCCGATCGCATAGCGCAGCATCGCCAGCGTGGCGGGCGGAACCTCGCTCGCGACGAAGCGGGTCGCGACCATCGCGGCGCCGACCTGCACGCCGGTCGCGGCGGCAGCGAGCAGGGCCGCGCGGGGCGCCGGCTCCGTGGCGCTCATCGCGCTAGAGGTCCCGCTCCCAGTTCTCGCCGACAAGATCGTGACCGAAGCTGTGGTGGCGCTCCGACTGCACGAGGCGGAAGCCGGCGCGCTGATAGATGTGCCGCGCCGCGGTAAGGATGTCGTTGGTCCACAGCGTCATCCGCCGGTAGCCGGCGGCGCGCGCGAAGGCCAGGCATTCTTCGACGAGACGCGCACCGATGCCCAGGCCCCGCGCCGTCGGCTCGACATAGAGCATGCGCAGCTTGGCGAGCTGATCCGCGGCGCGGACGACGAAGACGGAACCGGCCATCTCGCCCTCTCGCTCGGCGATCCAGCAGCGCTCGCGCACGGGATCGAGGTTGCGGATGAAGGCGGCAACGATCTCCGCCAGCAGCGCCTCGAACTCGCCGTTCCAGCCATATTCCTGCGCATAGAGCACGGCCTGGCGCGACACGACGAGGCCGAAATCGCCGATGCGCGGCGGGCGCAGGATGTAGGGCACGCGTGGCTCGGCGTCCTCGCCGAGCAGGCGCTCGACGCTGCTCAGCGCGGCGACCAGGCGGGTGCGTCCGTCTGGCGGCAGGCCCGCGAGCATCGCGTCAACTTCCTGCTGCGAACGCGCGTCGATCGCGGCGTAGGCGGCGCTGCCAGCCGGGGTGAGCGAGATCAGCGTCTCCCGCGCATCGCGCGGCGAGGTGTTGCGGACGATGAGGCGGCGCTCCTCGAGCCCGCGCAGCAGGCGGCTGACATAGCCGGGGTCGAGCGCCAGCGCCGCGGCCAGGCGCGCGGCGGTCTGGCCCTCGCTCTGCGCGAGCTCCCAGACAATGCGTCCCTCCGGCAGCGAGAGCGGACCACCGAGCAGCCCTTCCTGCAGCACCCCGATGCGCCGCGTGTAGAAGCGGCTGAAGCGGCGCACGGCGGCGACGGCTTCGTCGAGCGGCGCGGGTGTTGGTGATGACATCGTTGCCACGATCACACGAATCATTGCCATTGGCAACTATTTTGGACATTTGACAGGCCGGCTGGTCCCGCCGCACAGTTAAACAACCGAGGGGCGCCCCGACGAAGGGGCTGAGAGGCCGCTATCCGCGGCAACCCTTTGAACCTGATCCGGTTCGTGCCGGCGGAGGGACGGGAACGTGTCAATTCCCTCGCCCGAGCGAACCGCAGCGAGGAGATGTCCATGACCGTCCAACAGCGTCCCGCCGCCGTCACCACCGGCCCGA
>JAJXSZ010000019.1 GCA_021784255.1 Pseudomonadota bacterium
GATGTCCCGAGTGCTGCTCTCTGGGCCTCGATGGCGGGCTTGGCGGTGCTCTCGACTGCATTGGGCTATGTGGTCTTCTTCCGAATCCTCGCCACCGCCGGAGCCACCAACATCTCCCTCGTAACGTTGCTGATTCCCGTGACCGCTGTTCTGCTCGGCAGCACGATTCTGGGTGAGCATGTATCGACCGGCCAGCAGGCGGGGATGTTGCTCATAGCTTTGGGCTTGATCGCCATCGACGGGCGTGCGCTGACCCTGGCAGGCCGAGTGGCTGGGACGGCCCGAGCAGCAGCAGCGTCGCGCGACAGAGCCGCTTCAGCGGCGGATTCGGCCAGGGGTAAAAGCGCGAAGGAAGGTGGTCCTAAAACGTGACGGCGGCACCGCTCGCCGAGAACTACGTCGGGTTGCCGTTCTAGCGACGCAGGTCGACCGGTTGGTGCCCCTGCGGGCAAGCGGCTTGAGCGGTTTCCGGACTTCGCGCCGGGGCCAAGGCCGGGTGTCAACCTGTCTGCGACCGTTAAGTGATTTGCGCACCCAAGGCTTCGACCAGGAAGGCGCACTGCGCCGCGCTCGCCTGCTCGAAAATCTCGCCTGGATGGTACAGCAGGCCGAAATGACCGCCGTCAATGTCGGCCCACTGCTTGCGGCAGCGCATGAGCCCAAACACGGCCGACGTGACGTCCGGATTGCAGTGAACCATCTCGTCGTCGCGCCCGGCCATGAGCAGGGCCGGCCCGCGAATGAACGGCGCGGCCAGGTAGGCGCTGAACGGGACTGGCGTCGGTGGAATGACGCGAGTGACGCGGTTGTCCCACAACGAGCCATGCCGGCCGCCATAGTCGATGAACCAGCGGTAGGCCTGGATCGGCTTCAGCAGCGAGGGTGTGCCGATCTGGTCGGCGGAGACGACCGGCAGCGGTCCCGTGGTGGTTTCGGGCGTGCCGGCGATGTCGCCGCCGTCGAAGATCGCCTGCATCGCCTGGAAATGCCGATCGTCCGGCGCAAGCCTGGGCGTTTCGATGCCACAGGCGGGGCATTGGGCCGCGACCGCCGCATATCGCGGGTCGAGCGCGCCGACGGCAAGCGCGATCATGCCGGAATAGCTGTCGCCCCAGGCCGCGATCCTGGCGCCGAGCACGTCGGCGCGCGTGAGCAGAAAGTTCATGGCATCGCGATAGCCGCGGGCCTGGAGCCACGGGTTGATCAGTTGGCGCGGCTCGCCGCCGCTGCGCCCGAAATTGCGGTGATCGTAGAGCAGCACGGCGAGGCCTGCACGGCAGAAGACCTCGGCATAGCGATCCAGGCACATGGTGATGGTGGCCGTGGTGCCATGCGTCATCACCACGGCGGGCCAGGGCGCCGGATGCGCGGGGCGATAGAAGCGCCCGCGCAATTTCGCTCCCTCGGAAGGAAATTCCACGACATCGAACATGCGTGCTCCTCGCCGCTTGTTACGCGCCCGGAGCCGGATGGTAGTGCGCCGCCGCCGCCGTGGCCACCGTCAGCGAAAATGAGCGTGGAGGTCCGCGCCGCCGGAACGGGGCATCCACCAGGTCCGGTGCCAATCGCCGCATGAGCGGAGAGCAGCTATGACTCTCTGGATGACAACCCTCGGCCTATGGCCCCTACGGCCCCGCGGGGCCGCCGCGCTCGCTGATCTGCGCCACCCAGTCATCCATCCGGTAGTGATTGGCGATGGCGGCAATCTTGCCGTCGCGCAGGCGAAAGAAAGCGGCGGCCGGCAGCACATAGGTCTGGCCGCGGGCCGGCGGCGTGCCGGGCGGAACGCCGCGATCGGTCGCGACATAGACGCCATGGACGGTAAAGGTCGCGGCGGCCTGGGTGCCGGTCGGCTCGGTCAGCACCACGAGACCGTCGATGTGCTCGCGGTAGCAGCGGTCCATGTGGCGCATGAAGCGCGCGAAGGCGTCGCGCCCGATCTCGCGCGCGCCACCGCTGATGTCGTGCACCACGTCCTCGGCAAGCAGCGCGAGGAAGGCGTCGCGATCGCCCGCGTTGAAGGCGGCGTAATAGGCGTGGATCAGCGCCTCCGCGGCGCGGGCAGCGTCTGTCACGCGCGCCTCACGCCGCCGGGGCCAGGCGCTTGATGAAGGCGGAGAAGCGATGGCGCCGCAGCTCCCGCCGGGCCGCTGCATCCGCCGTCATGTAGTTGAGCTGGGCGACATAGCGCTGCCCGACATGGCGGCGATGGCCGTGCCAGGTCGTCGGCCCGTTGGGAAAGACCAGCAGCGTGCCGTTCACCGGCGGCACCTCCACCGCGAAATCCTCGATGTCGCCTGGACCGCGCAGCAGCCTGAGGCACCCGTCATGGCGCGACCAGGCTCCGCTCTCCTGGTTGAGGTAGACCAGCACGGTGACGCGCTTGGCGGTGCTGTCGCAATGGATGCGCCCGTCGCGCTCGCTGGACTGGCCGCGCAGGGTGGTCATCACCGGCGCGCCCGCCAGGTCGAGGCCGAATTTGCGCGCGACCGCGTCGCGAAAGCCCGGGCCCTCGAGCTCGCGGAACATCCCGCCGGCCTCCGGCCCGAGGCGCAGCGAGCCGAGCGGGAAGGAGCCGCGTTTCGCGATCGGCGGCAGCGCCGCGATCACGGCGCCGAGCTTGTCCGGGCGGACGAACTTCTCGACCACGATATGGGTGAAGGGGACGGTGGCGACCGGGGTCGCGTCCATCGCGGCAAGATCGAGATATTCCATCACCTGGCTCCTGCGGGCGGGAGGGCCGCGCCCGGCGCAACATAAGTGCTCCCGGACGGAGGTTCCAGATTCGCTCCCGTTCTTGTATCCGCCAGCGCAGCATGGACGCCTCACCACCGCCCGGCCCCGCGCGGCCGCTCCCCGCACGCCAGGCCGCCAGCCCCGTCGCGCTGCCGACGCCGCTCGAACGGATCGACCTCAACGGCGGGCCGCTGCCAGCCTACCGGGCCGAGATCGCCAGCGGCGCGCTGGCCACGGACCCGGCGCAGGCGGCGGCGGCGGAACGGCTGCAATCGCTGTGGGCCGCGCTGCGGGCCTACGAGCCGCGCACCGGGAATGGCAGCGGGCGGGGGCTGCTGGCGCGGCTGCGCCGGCGGCTCGCCGACGAATCCGCGCCGGGCGGCCCGAACGGGCTCTACCTCGTGGGCGAGGTCGGGCGGGGCAAATCCATGCTGATGGACCTGTTTTTCGCCTCGGCCCAGGTGGCGCGGAAGCGGCGGATCCATTTCCACGCTTTCATGCAGGAATCGCATGGCCGCATCTTCGCCATGCGCCAGGAGATGGCGCGACTGGGCCGGCAGCTCGACGACCCGATCCCGCCGCTCGCGGACGTGGTGGCCGCGGAGGCGGCGTTGCTCTGCTTCGACGAGTTCCAGGTCAACGACATCGCCGACGCGCTGATCCTGGGGCGCTTGTTCCAGGCGCTGTTCGACCGCGGCGTGGTGGTGGTCGCGACCTCGAACACCCCGCCGGACGCGCTGTTCGCGGGCCAGCCGGGTCGGGACGCTTTTCTGCCGTTCATCGAGGTTCTCAAGGCCAACCTCGACGTGCTGGACCTCGGGCATGGGCGGGATTTCCGCCGGGCGCGGGTTCTCGCGGGGGGAGTCTGGTTCGCCCCGGCCGATGCGCGTGCGAGGGCGGCGCTGGACCGGGCTTTCGCCGACCTGGCCGGCAGCGTCGCGCCGCAGCCGATGACGCTCGCGGTCATGGGGCGGGCACTCGCCGTGCCGCTGGCCGCCGCGGAGGTGGCCCGGTTCGATTTCCGCACACTGTGCGCCACCGCCATGGGGCCGGGCGACTACCTCGCGCTGGCGACCCATTTCCAGGCGCTGGTGCTGGACGCGATCCCCCTGCTCTCACCCGACAGCCATGACGAGGCGCGCCGCTTCATCACCCTGATCGACGCCCTCTACGACCATCGGGTCAAGCTGATCGCCTCCGCCGCCGCGCAACCCGATGCGCTCTACCCCCATGGCGAGGGCTCGGTGGCGTTCCGGCGGGCCGCATCGCGGCTCGAGGAAATGCGCAGCCACGAGTATCTGGCCCTGCCGCACCTCTCCTGAAACCCGCACGCCGGACCCGCCGCGGGCGCGGCATGCGCCCGGCGGCGCCCGGCTTGTCGGACCCGGCCGGTTGCGTTAGCAGGACGCGCCTTCCGGACGACGGGCGCCGCCGGACGGGCAAGACAGCGCCCGCGAGGACACTCCCCAGATGGCACGCAAGAAGATCGCGCTGATCGGCGCCGGCAACATCGGCGGCACGCTCGCCCACCTGATCGGGCTCAAGGAGCTCGGCGACGTGGTGTTGTTCGACGTGTTCGGCGGCGTCGCGGCGGGCAAGGCGCTCGACATCACGCAGTCCGGCCCCGTCGATGGGTTCGACGCGGCGATGAGCGGCGGCTCCGACTATGCGGCGATCAAGGGCGCGGATGTGGTGATCGTCACCGCCGGCTTCCCGCGCATGCCGGGGATGAGCCGCGACGACCTCCTGACCAAGAACGCCGGCGTGGTCGCGCAGGTGGCCGAGGGGATCAAGACGCACTGCCCGGGCGCGTTCGTCATCGTCATCACCAACCCGCTCGACGTCATGGTCGCGGTGATGCAGGAGAAATCCGGCCTGCCGCCGGAGCGGGTGGTGGGCATGGCCGGTGTGCTGGACTCGGCACGTTTCCGGCTGTTCCTGGCCCAGGAATTCGGGGTTTCCGTCGAGGATGTGACCGCCTTCGTGCTTGGCGGGCACGGCGACACCATGGTGCCACTGCCGCGCTATTCCACCGTCGCCGGCATCCCGGTGCCCGACCTGATCAGGATGGGCTGGACGACGCAGGAGAAGATCGACGCCATCATCAAGCGCACCGCCAACGGCGGCGGCGAGATCGTGAAGCTGCTGGAGAAGGGCAGCGCCTTCTACGCGCCGGCCGCCTCCGCGATCGCGATGGCGGAAAGCTACCTGCTCGACAAGAAGCGGGTGATGTCGTGCGCGGCGCTGCTGAAGGGCCAGTACGGAATCGATGGGCTCTATATCGGCGTGCCGGTGGTGCTCGGCGCCGGCGGCATCGAGCGCATCGTCGAGATCCAGCTCACCCCCGAGGAGCGGGCCGCCTTCGACAAGTCCTGCGCCGCGGTGCGGGACCTGAACCAGGCGTTCAAGAAGCTCGGCGTCTGAGCAGCAGCCGATGAACATCCACGAATACCAGGCGAAGGAATTGCTGCGGCGCTACGGCGTCGCGGTGCTCGAAGGGCATGTGGCGTGGACGCCGGAGGAGGCGGAAGCCGCGGCGCGAAAGCTCGGCGGCCCGGTCGCGGTCGTGAAGGCACAGATCCATGCCGGCGGCCGCGGCGCGGGGCATTTCGCCGACGATCCGTCCGGCAAGGGTGGCGTGCGGCTGGCGAAAGCGCCGGAAGAGGCGCGCGCCGCCACCGCGGCGATGATCGGGCACGTCCTCGTCACCAAACAGACCGGCGCGGCCGGGCGGCGCGTGAGCCGCGTCTATGTCGAGGCCGGCTGCGACATCGGCCGCGAGCTCTATCTCTCGCTGCTGGTGGACCGCGCCTCGGCGCGGGTGACGATCGTCGCCTCGACCGAGGGCGGCATGGAGATCGAGCAGGTGGCGGCGACGCAGCCGGACCGGATCCTGCGCGTCGCCGTCGATCCGGCCAGCGGGCTCTCGGCCTTCCACGCGCGCCGGCTCGCCTACGCGCTGAAGCTCGAGGGCAAGCAGGTCGCGAGCTTCGGCAAATTCGTCGCGGCGATGTACGAGGCGTTCCTGGCGCTGGATTGCTCCATCGTCGAGATCAACCCGCTGGTGGTCACCAAGGCCGGCGATATCGTGGCGCTCGATGCCAAGGTCGCGTTCGACGACAGCGCGCTCTATCGCCACCCCGACCTCGAGGCGCTGCGCGACGAGGCGGAGGAGGACCCGAAGGAGCTCGAGGCCGCCAGGCACGCGCTCAACTACGTGGCGCTCGATGGCACCATCGGCTGCATGGTCAACGGCGCCGGGCTGGCCATGGCGACGATGGATATCATCAAGCTCTATGGCGGCGCGCCGGCCAACTTCCTCGATGTCGGCGGCGGGGCGACCAAGGAGCGGGTGACGGCGGCGTTCAAGATCATCCTCTCGGATCCGCATGTCGAAGGCATTCTGGTCAACATCTTCGGCGGCATCATGCGCTGCGACGTGATCGCCGAGGGCGTGGTGGCGGCGGCGCGCGAGGTCAGCCTCGACGTGCCGCTGGTGGTGCGCCTCGAGGGAACGAACGTGGAACTCGGCAAGCAGATCCTGGCCAAGTCCGGCCTGAAGATCATCGCCGCCGACAACCTGGCCGACGCCGCCGAAAAGGTGGTGCGCGCCGTGAAGGAAGCCGCCTGATGGCCATTCTCGTCGACGCCAACACGCGGGTCATCACCCAGGGTTTCACCGGTGCGCAGGGCACCTTCCATTCCGAGCAGGCGCTCGCCTATGGCACCAAGGTCATGGGCGGGGTGACGCCGGGCAAGGGTGGCAGCAAGCATCTCGGCCTGCCGGTGTTCGACACCGTCGCCGAGGCAGCAGTCGCGACCGGGGCGACCGCCAGCGCCATCTACGTGCCACCCGCCTTCGCGGCGGACGCGATCCTGGAGGCGATCGACGCGGCAATGCCGCTGATCGTCTGCATCACCGAGGGGATCCCGGTGCTCGACATGGTGCGGGTCAAGCGCGCGCTGTGCGGCAGCACGTCGCGGCTCATCGGGCCCAACTGCCCCGGCGTGATCACGCCCGACGCCTGCAAGATCGGCATCATGCCCGGACACATCCACCGGCGCGGCAAGATCGGCATCGTCTCGCGCTCCGGCACGCTGACCTATGAGGCGGTGGCGCAGACCACGGCCGCCGGGCTCGGCCAGTCGTCCTGTGTCGGCATCGGCGGCGACCCGGTGAAGGGGACGGATTTCATCGAGGTGCTGGAGATGTTCCTCGCCGACCCCGAGACGGAAGCGATCGTGATGATCGGCGAGATCGGTGGCCAGAGCGAGATCGACGCAGCGGAATTCCTCGCCGCCAACAAGGTGCGCAAGCCCGTGGTCGGTTTCATCGCCGGCGCAACGGCACCGCCCGGGCGGCGGATGGGGCATGCCGGCGCCGTGATCTCCGGCGGGCGGGATACCGCCGCGGCGAAGTTCGAGGCGATGCGCGCGGCGGGGATCCACGTGGCGGAAAGCCCGGCGGCGCTGGGCAGCACCATGGTGCGGGCGTTGCGCGGTTAGGCCGGCATGGCTGCGGCACAGGAGCTTTCACCGCCGCTCCCCGGGACCTGCGCATGAGCCGGCGCTCGAGCAATGATGCTCCGGCATAGCTTGCGAAGAAGCATGTGCCGGGCGCAGAGCTGATGCCGCGCGTGCTGCCTTGATCGCGCCACGTCAGGCCACGATGCCGTAACCATTCCCTGCGCTGCGTCGCTGCGGCCACGGGACAACGGGGACAAGGGGACGACCATGCCGGGAATGGAAATGCTCGCCAGCGCCATCAACGGCGGCAATGCCGCCTACGTGGCCGACCTCTATGCGCGCTGGGTTCGCGATCCGAACGCGGTCGATCCCGGTTTCGCCGAGCTGTTCGCGGCGCTGAACGACGAGGCCCGCGCGATCCTGACCGATGCCTCCGGCGCCTCCTGGGCACCGCGCAGCTTCGCCATCCCCGCCGCCGAGGCCGCCAAGGCACCGGCCAGGCCGCCCGCCCTCGGCGGCAGGAGCGACGCGGCTCCGCTCGACCTCGAGCATGTGCGCGCGGCGACGCAGGACAGCCTGCGCGCGCTGATGATGATCCGCGCCTATCGCGTGCGCGGGCACCTCGAGGCCCGGCTCGACCCGCTGGGCCTGCAGGTGCCCAAGCCGCACCCGGAGCTCGATCCCGCGACCTACGGCTTCACCGCGGCGGACATGGACCGGCCGATCTTCATCGACAAGGTGCTGGGCCGGGACACCGCGACGCCGCGCGAGATCCTCACCGTGCTGCGTGCCGCCTACTGCGGCAGCGTCGGCGTCGAGTTCATGCACATCCAGGACCCGGACCAGAAAGCCTGGATTCAGCGCCGCATCGAAAGCACCGAGCGCGGCTTCGACGCGACGACACGACGCGCGATCCTGCGCCAGATCACCGAAGCGGAAGGGCTCGAGACGTTCTGCCAGCGCCGCTATGTCGGCACCAAGCGCTTCGGGCTCGAGGGCGGCGAAGTCACCATCCCGGCGCTGCACGCGATCATCGAGACCGTGGCGCAGGCGGGCGTGGACGAGATCGCCATCGGCATGCCGCATCGCGGCCGGCTCAACACGCTGGTCAACATTGTCCGCAAGCCGTTCGTGCAACTGTTCAGCGAGTTCGGCGGCGAGAGCTTCAAGCCGGACGACGTGCAGGGCTCGGGCGACGTCAAGTACCACCTCGGAACCTCGACCGACATCGACGTGGCGGGGCGCAGGGTCCATCTCTCGCTGCAGCCGAACCCCTCGCATCTGGAGGCGGTCGACCCGGTGGTGGTCGGCAAGGTGCGCGCACGCCAGGACCAGGCGGGCGACACCAAGGTCCGGCGCAGCGTCATGGCGATCCTGATGCATGGCGACGCCGCCTTCGCCGGCCAGGGCCTGGTCTACGAGACGCTGGCGATGAGCCAGCTCATCGGCTACCGCACCGGCGGCACCGTGCACGTGGTGGTGAACAATCAGATCGGCTTCACCACCGTGCCGGCGCATGCCTTCTCCGGCCTCTACTGCACCGATGTCGCAAAATCCGTGCAGGCGCCGATCCTGCACGTCAACGGCGACGATCCCGACGCGGTGGTGTGGTGCGCACGCTTCGCCGCCGAATTCCGCATGGCGTTCGCCACCGACGTGGTGCTCGACATCGTCTGCTACCGCCGCCACGGCCACAACGAGACCGACGAGCCCGCCTTCACCCAGCCGCTGATGTACCGCGCGATCGACGCGCTGCCGACGACCCGCGCGCTCTATGCCGAGCGGCTGGTGCGCGACGGCGCGGCGGCGCCCGAGGAGGTGAAGGCGATGGCCGACGCCTACAGCGCGACGCTGGAGGCAGCCTACCAGGCGGCCAAGGCGTACAAGCCGAACAAGGCGGACTGGCTCGAGGGACACTGGGCCGGCCTCTCCTCCTCCGGCAACGACGGCGAATGGACCGAGGACGAAACATCCGCGCCGCTCGCCCTGCTGCACGAGGTGGGCCGGGCACTGTCGCGCGTGCCGGAGGGTTTCGCGGTGAACCCGAAGATCGCGCGCCAGCTCGATGCCAAGCGCGCGATGATCGAGAGCGGCCAGGGGATCGACTGGGCGACCGGGGAGGCGCTGGCCTACGGCACGCTGCTGACCGAGGGATACCGGGTGCGGCTTTCCGGCGAGGACTGCCAGCGCGGTACGTTCAGCCAGCGCCACGCGGTGCTGGTCGACCAGGTCAGCCAGAACGAGTACGTTCCGCTCAACAACATCCAGGCGAACCAGGCGCAGATCGAGATCTTCAACTCGCTGCTGTCCGAGGCGGGGGTGCTCGGCTTCGAGTACGGCTACAGCCTCGCCGATCCGCGCACGCTGGTGCTGTGGGAGGCGCAGTTCGGCGATTTCGCCAATGGCGCGCAGATGATCATCGACCAGTTCATCGCCTCGGGCGAAAGCAAGTGGCTGCGCATGTCCGGCCTGGTGATGCTGCTGCCGCACGGCTATGAGGGCCAGGGGCCGGAACATTCCTCGGCGCGGCCGGAGCGCTACCTGCAGCTATGCGCCGAGCGCAACATGACGGTCGGCAACCTGACGACGCCCGCCAACTACTTCCATGCGCTGCGCCGGCAGCTGAAGCGGAATTTCCGCAAGCCGCTGGTGCTGATGACGCCGAAATCGCTGCTGCGCCACAAGCTCGCGGTCTCCGGTATCGCCGATTTCGCAGCCGGCTCGCATTTCCGCGCGGTGATCGGCGAGATCGATCCGATTGCGCAAGCAAAGGACGTGCGCCGCGTCGTGCTGTGCACCGGCAAGGTCTATTACGACCTGCTGACCGCGCGGCGCGACCAGGCGATCAAGGACATCGCGCTGGCGCGCATCGAGCAGCTGCACCCGTTCCCGGTCGTGTCGCTGCCGCGGACGCTGGCACAATACCCGAACGCGGAGGTGGTGTGGTGCCAGGAGGAGCCGGAGAACATGGGCGCGTGGAACTTCGTCGACCGCAGGATCGAGAAGGTGCTCGCCGAAATTGGCGTCAGGGCGAAACGGCCGCGCTATGTCGGGCGACCGGAGGCCTCGAGCCCGGCGACGGGGCTGGCCAGGACGCATGCGGCGGAGCAGACGGCGCTGGTCGCCGAGGCGCTGGCTTAATTGTTGACGGTGACGGCGCAGCGTGGCGGCGTCGCCCAAGGGGAGCTGACCGATGACCGTTGATATCAAGGTCCCGACGCTCGGCGAGAGCGTGACCTCCGCCACCGTGGCGCGCTGGCTGAAGAAGGCCGGCGAAGCCGTGGCGGTGGACGAGCCGCTGGTCGAGCTCGAGACCGATAAGGTGACCGTGGAAGTGCCCGCGCCGGCGGCGGGGGTTCTGGAATCGGTGAGCGCCGCGGAGGGGGCGGAAGTCGAGGTCGGTGCGCTGCTCGGCACGTTGGCCGAAGGTGCCGTGGCCGCAAAACCCGCCACGAACCCGATCGCCGGCGTCAACCCGCCGCCTGCGCCGCCCGGCCCGGTGGCACGGCCCGCGACGCCGGCGGCCGCCGTTCCCGCGCACGCGCCGCTGCCCGCGGCGGCGAAGCTGCTGGCCGAGAAAGGGCTCTCGCCAGGCGCGATCGGCGCCGGCTCGGGCAAGGATGGGCGGATCACCAAGGGCGACGTGCTGGATTTCCTGGCGCGCCCCGCCGCGGCGCCGGCACCCGCCGCTGCGGCCCGGCCGCCGCGGGAACTGCAGGCCGGCGAGGAGCGCGTGCGGATGACGCGGCTGCGCCGGACCATCGCGGTACGGCTGAAGGAAGCGCAGAACACCGCGGCGATGCTCACCACCTTCAACGAGGTGGACATGGGCGCGGTGATGGCGCTGCGCGCCGAGTACAAGGATGCGTTCGAGAAGAAGAACACCGGCGTGCGCCTCGGCTTCATGTCCTTCTTCGTGCGTGCCTGCTGCGCCGGGCTCGCGGAGTTCCCGGCGGTGAATGCCGAGATCGACGGCGAGGACATCGTCTACAAGCATTTCGTGCACATGGGGATCGCGGTGGGCGGGCCAACCGGCCTCGTCGTGCCGGTGCTGCGCGACGCGCAGACGCTGTCCTTCGCCGAGATCGAGGCGCGGATCGCGGATTTCGGCCGCCGCGCGCGCGACGGCGCACTGAAGCTCGAGGAGCTTGCGGGCGGCACGTTCAGCGTCACCAACGGCGGCGTCTATGGCAGCCTGATGTCCACCCCGATCCTGAACCCGCCGCAGTCGGCGATCCTGGGCATGCACAAGATCCAGGACCGGCCGATGGCGATCGGCGGCAAGGTCGAGATCCGCCCGATGATGTACCTCGCGCTTTCCTATGACCACCGGATCGTGGACGGGAAGGAAGCCGTTTCCTTCCTGGTGCGGGTAAAGGAAGGCATCGAGGATCCACGCCGCCTGCTGCTGGGGCTTTGAGATGGCCGATACCTCCGCGACCAACGCTTTCGATGTCATCGTCATCGGCGCCGGGCCGGGCGGCTATGTCTGCGCCATCCGCGCCGCCCAGCTCGGGATGAAGGTCGCCTGCGTCGAGAAACGCGCGACCCTCGGCGGCACCTGCCTCAACGTCGGCTGCATTCCCTCGAAGGCGCTGCTGCAGTCCTCCGAGAACTACGCCGCCGCGACCCACGAATTCGCGGCCCACGGGGTGATGGTCGAAGGCGTGAAGCTCGACCTCGCGCGGATGCAGGCACGCAAGGCCGAGGTCGTGAGCGCCAACGTCAAGGGCGTCGAGTTCCTGTTTCGCAAGAACAAGATCACCTGGCTCAAGGGCGAAGGCCGAATCGCCGCCCCCGGGAAGGTCGCGGTCAGCGATCAGGTTTATGATACGAAACATATCGTTATCGCAACGGGTAGCGAAAGCATGCCGCTCAAGGGCATCGAGGTCGACGAAAAGCGCATCGTCACCTCGACCGGCGCGCTGGAACTCGATGCCGTGCCGGGGCATCTGGTCGTCATCGGCGGCGGCGTCATCGGGCTCGAGCTGGGCAGCGTCTGGGCACGCCTCGGCGCCAGGGTGACGGTGGTCGAGTTCCTCGACAGCATCCTGCCGACGATGGACCGCGAGATCGGCCGCAGTTTCGAGCGGATCCTGGCCAAGCAGGGTTTCACGTTCCGCCTCGGCACCAGGGTCACCGCGGCCACGGCCGACGAAAAGGGCGTCGATCTCACCATCGAGGCCGCCGGCGGCGGCACCGCGGAGACGCTGCGGGCCGACGTGGTGTTGCTGGCGATCGGGCGGCGCGCCTACACCGCAGGCCTCGGGCTCGACGCCGTGGGCGTTGCGCTCGACGAGCGCGGGCGGGTCGGGACGGACGCCCACTGGGCAACGAACGTACCAGGCATCTATGCGATCGGCGACGTGGTCGCCGGGCCGATGCTCGCGCACACGGCCGAGGACGAAGGCGTTGCGCTGGCGGAACGGCTCGCCGGCCAGGCCGGGCACGTGAACGACGAAGCGATCCCAGGCGTGGTCTACACCTGGCCCGAGGTCGCCACCGTCGGCCGCACCGAGGAACAGCTCAAGGCCGAGGGCATCGCCTATGCGGTCGGGAAATTCCCCTTCACCGCCAACGGCCGCGCGCGGGCGATGGGCTCCACGGACGGGTTCGTGAAACTGCTGGCGGACAAGCAGACCGACAGACTGCTCGGCGCGCACATCATCGGCCCGGACGCCGGCACCATCATCGCCGAGCTGGTCACCGCCATCGAGTTCGGCGCCTCCGCCGAGGATGTGGCACGCACCTGCCACGCGCATCCCTCGCTCGGCGAGGCGATCAAGGAGGCCGCGCTGGCCGTCGGCGGACGCGCGCTGCACATCTGATGCGCGCCAAGCTCCCCGCGCTCACCATGGGCGAGCCAGCGGGCATCGGACCGGAGATCGCGGTCGCCGCCTGGCGCGCCGGGCGGCGGTTCCTGTTCGTGGGCGACGCCTCGGTGCTGCGCGGCGCGCCGGTGCGCGAGGTCGGCTCCGCCGCCGAGGCGGGCGACGATGCGATCCCGGTGCTGCGCGTGCCGCTGGCGGTGCCGGCCGTGCCGGGCCGGCTCGATGCGGCCAACGCTTCGGCCGTGATCGCCTCGATCGAGACCGCGGTGCGGCTCGCGATGGCGGGCGACGTCAGCGCGATCGTCACCAATCCGATCCAGAAATCGGTGCTCACGCGAGCGGGATTCACCCATCCCGGACATACGGAGTTCCTCGCGCAACTGACCGGCGCGGCGATGCCGGTGATGATGCTGGCCAGCGCGGAGCTGCGTGTCGTTCCGATCACGATCCATGTAGCGCTGCGCCGGGCGATCGGGATGCTCGACGCCCAACTCATCCTGCGCACGGCGCGGATCACCGAGGCGGCGCTGCGGCGCGACTGGGGGATGGCGCGGCCGCGCCTCGCCTTCGCCGGCCTCAACCCGCATGCGGGCGAGGACGGGACCATGGGTGACGAGGAGGTGCGGATCATCCGCCCGGCCATCGCGACGCTGCGCGCGGAGGGCATCGAGGCACTCGGCCCCTTCCCCGCCGACACCATGTTCACGCCGGCCGCGCGCCGCGGCTACGACGTGGCGCTGGGCATGTACCACGACCAGGTGCTGACCCCGATCAAGACGCTCGACATGCATGGCGGCGTGAACGTGACGCTCGGCCTGCCGATCGTGCGGACCTCGCCCGACCACGGCACGGCGCTCGACATCGCCGGCCAGGGCCTGGCCGATCCGGGCAGCGTGGTCGCAGCCCTGGACCTCGCAATGGACCTTGTGCGGCGGCGGGAGGCGGGGAAGATCGGGGCATGACACACCCCGGTTCCTCGCGCCTGCGTCTCGGCGTCAACGTCGACCACGTCGCCACCGTGCGCAACGCCCGCGGCGGCCGCCACCCGGACCCGCTCGATGTCGCGCGCGCCGCCATCGCGGCGGGAGCCGACGGCATCACCATCCATCTGCGCGAGGACCGGCGGCATATTCGCGACGCCGACGTCGCGGCGATGAAGGCGGGCATCGGCGTGCCGCTGAACCTCGAGATGGCGGCGACGCCGGAGATGGTGCGCATCGCGCTGGCCACGCGCCCGCGCGCCTGCTGCATCGTGCCCGAACGTCGGGCCGAGGTGACGACCGAGGGCGGGCTCGACGTCGCCGGGCAGGCGGCATCGCTGCAGCCCATGGTCGCGCAGCTCGCGGCAGCGGGTATCCGCGTCTCGCTGTTCGTCGATCCCGATCCGGCGCAGCTGCGCGCGAGTGCCGCGGCGGGTGCCGCGGTGGTGGAGCTGCACACCGGCGCCTACGCCGAGGGCAGGCCGGGCGAGCTCGAACGGCTGCGCGACGGCGCGACGCTCGCCGCCTCGCTCGGGCTCGAAGTGCATGCCGGACACGGGCTGACCTACGACAATGTCGGCCCGGTGGCGGCGATCGCGGAGGTGGTGGAGCTGAACATCGGCCACTTCCTGATCGGCCAGGCGATCACCGACGGCATCGCGGCGGTGGTCGCGCACATGAAGGCGCTGATGCTGGCCGCGCGAGCATAGCGACGGGCCGGGCGGTGCCCGGCCTCAGCCGCGCGGATGCGTCTTCTGCCAGACCTCGAGCAGCGCCGCCTCGTCGACGGCGGTGTAGCGTTGCGTGGTCGAAAGGCTCGCATGGCCCAGCAGCTCCTGGATGGAGCGCAGATCGGCGCCGCCAGCCAGCAGATGCGTCGCGAAACTGTGGCGCAGCGCGTGCGGCGTCGCGTGTTCCGGCAGGCCGGCGAGGCGACGATAGTCCCGCAGCGCGCGCTGCGCGACGCCGGGATTGAGGCGGGCACCGCGGGCGCCCACGAACAGCGGCGCATCCGGCACCGGGGCCGGATGCACGGCGAGCCAGGCCGCGAGCGCGGCGCGCACGGCCGGCAGCACGGGGACCAGGCGCTGCTTGTTGCCCTTGCCGGTCACGCGCAGCACGTCGGCGCCGGCGGCGCGGACCTCGAGCGCCAGTGCTTCGGAGATGCGCAGACCACAGCCGTAGAGAAGCGTGAACAGCGCGGCGTCGCGCAGCGAGTCGGCCTCGGTCGCGCCGGCCGCGTCGGATGGGGTCAGCGCCCGGGGCAGCGGCTTCCTCGCTCGCGGCGTGGCGACGAGGCGCAGCTGTTCGTTGGCGACGGCGTGGCGGCGGGCGAGATGGCGGAAAAAGCCGCGCACGGCGGCAAGCTGGCGCGCGCGGGTCGCGGCGCCACGGCCTGCGGCGGCGGCGTGGGCCAGCCAGGCGCGGAAATCCGCCGCGGTCAGCGCCGCGAGCGCCGCGCGGTCGGGTTCGGCGCCGAGATGCCCGGCCATGAAACGCAGAAAGCCGCCCACCGATTCGGTGTAGGAAGCAACCGTCTTCGGCGCCGCGCGGCGTTCGGCGCGCAACCAGGTCAGCCACTCCTCCAGCTCGGTCACGCGCGCGCCATCACGGAAGTCCCGTCACGGGAGCCACGCGGCGGCGACGGCGCGGCCGAGGAAGCCGAGCACGCCGGCGATGTGCGAGGCCGCGAGCAGGTCGGCATGGCGGGTGGCGAGCGCCAGCATCGCCGGCGTCGCCGCGCCTGGCACCAGGACCAGCGCGTCGTGGAAGGCGAGCGCCGCGGCCTCGCCGTGAACCGCCGGGTCGCGGCAGGCCACGCCGATCGCCACGCTGCGCCCGCCGAGGCGGCGCCCCACCTCGCCCGGCGCCAAGCGGCGCGTGCCGGGACACTCCTCCTCGACGCAGAGCGACGCCGCGTCCACACCCAGCAAGGGGGGAAACATCTCGGAAACGCAGGCAGGAACGGAGGCCGCGGCGAACAGGGCGAGCACCGCCTCCTGCACCCGCGCGGCAAGGGCGGCGGTGGCGCGGCCCGCGGCGACCACGCTCGCAGCGTCGTCGCGCGCCGCCGCGACCATCGCCGCGAGATGGTCGGCGACGCCCTCGCCGTGGCGGCGCAGTGGCGGCGTCAGGGCCGCGTACAGCGCTGGGCGGGCGGCCAGAAAGCCGGGATGGGCGCGCAGATAGGCCGCGACCGATTCCGCGGCCGCATCCTGCGGGAACGGCAGCGTCTCAGCCAACCGTCCCATCCCCGCGCGGCGCCCCTCTAGGCAATGGTCTGCCCGGTCTTCGCCCAGTCCGCGAGGAAGCCGGCGAGGCCCTTGTCGGTGAGCGGGTGCTGGTAGAGCGAGCGCAGCACCGCCGGCGGCAGGGTGGCGACATGCGCGCCGAGCCTGGCCGCGGCGATCACGTGCAGCGGCCCCCGGACGGAGGCCACCAGCACCTCGGTCCTGAGCGCCGGGTAGTTGCGATAGATCGCGACGATGTCGCCGATGAGCGCCATGCCGTCATGGCCGATATCATCGAGCCGGCCGACGAAGGGGGAAACGAAGGTCGCCCCCGCCTTGGCGGCGAGCAGCGCCTGGCCGGCGGAAAAACACAGCGTGACATTGGTCATCACGCCCTCGTCGGTCAGCGTCCGGCAGGCGCGCAGGCCGGCCGGCGTGAGCGGCAGCTTGACGGTGACGTTGTGGGCGATGGCGCGCAACACCCGCGCCTCGCGGATCATCCCGTCATAGTCCGTGGCGGCGACCTCGGCGCTGACCGGGCCGGGGACGACGGCGCAGATCTCGGCGATCACCTCCTGGATGCGGCGGCCGGACTTGGCGATGAGGGAGGGGTTGGTGGTGACCCCGTCGAGCAGGCCGGTTGCGGCGAGTTCCGCGATCTCCTTGGTGTCGGCGGTATCGACGAAGAATTTCATGCGCTCTTCCTGATGCGGCGGGGTTGCGGCAGACGATAGCGCATGTCGCCGCGACGCGTGAGTGTCCTGCTGCCGTACCCGTTCGCCGGGCCGCTCGATTATGCGCTAGCCGAAGGCGCGCAGGCCGCGCCCGGCACCCTCGTCGTCGTGCCGCTCGGCCACCGCGACGTGGTCGGCGTGGTCTGGGACGCGGAACCGGACGCCGGGCTTCCCGCGCACAAGCTGCGCCGGGTGACCGAGGCGCTGGCATGGCCGGCGATGCGCGCCGACCTGCGCCGCCTGGTGGACTGGATCGCCGGCTACACGCTCGCTCCCGCGGGCGAGGTCCTGGCGATGGCACTGCGCCCCTTCGTGCTCGAGCCGGAAGCGCCGGTGCGGGGCTGGGCGCTGGGCGAGGCGGCCGCGAAGCCGGGCGCCGCGCGCGCGAAGGTCCTGGCCGCGCTGGCCGCGGGCCCGTTGCCGGCGCGCGAACTCGCCACCGTCGCGTCGGCCGCGGTGATACGGGGCCTGGCGCAGGTCGGGGCATTGCTGCCGGTGGACCTGCCGCCGCCCGCACCGACGCTGCCGGACCCGGAGCATGCCGGGCCGGCGCTGTCGCCGGTGCAGCGCGAAGCGGCGGACGCGCTGACCGGCGAGGCATTTTCCGTGACCCTGCTCGACGGCGTGACGGGGTCCGGCAAGACCGAGGTCTATTTCGAGGCCGTCGCCGCGGCGCTGCGGCGCGGGCGGCAGGCGCTGGTGCTGCTGCCCGAGATCGCGCTCTCGGCGCAGTGGCTGGAGCGCTTCGAGCGACGTTTCGGCGTGGCGCCGGCGATCTGGCACTCGGAGCTGGGCGCGAGGCGCCGGCGCGAGACCTGGCGGCGCGTCGAGCGGGGCGAGGCGCCGGCGGTGGTCGGGGCGCGCTCGGCGCTGTTCCTGCCGTTTCCCGAGCTCGGGCTGGTCGTCGTCGACGAGGAACACGAGACTGCCTTCAAGCAGGAGGAAGGCGTGATCTATCACGCGCGCGACATGGCGATCGTGCGCGCGCGGCTGTGCGGCGCACCGGCGGTGCTGGTCTCCGCCACCCCGAGCCTGGAGACGATGCACAACGTCCAGACCGGGCGCTACCGCCGGGTCTCGCTGCCGGCGCGCCACGGCGGCGCCGTCATGCCCACCGTCGCCGCGATCGACCTGCGCGCGACACCGCCGGAGCGCGGGAAGTTCCTCGCGCCGCCGCTGGTCGAGGCGGTCAGCACGACCCTCGGCAAGGGTGAGCAGGCGATGCTGTTCCTCAACCGCAGGGGCTACGCGCCGCTGACCTTGTGCCGCCATTGCGGCCACCGCTTCGCCTGCCCCAACTGCACCGCCTGGCTGGTCGAGCACCGCGCGCGCGGCGTGCTGCAATGCCACCATTGCGGCCACACGATCCCGCCGCCGGCGACCTGCCCGGCCTGTGGCGCGGCGGACACGCTGGCACCGGTGGGGCCGGGGATCGAACGCATCACCGAGGAAGTGCGGGAACGCTGGCCGCAAGCCCGCCTGCTGGTGATGGCGAGCGACACGCTGGCCGGGCCGGCGGCGGCGGCGCAAGCCGCGCGGGCGGTGGCGGCGCGCGAGGTCGATCTCATCATCGGCACGCAGATCGTCGCCAAGGGCTGGCATTTCCCGCACCTGACGCTGGTCGGCGTGGTGGATGCCGATCTCGGCCTGGGCGGCGTCGATCTGCGCTCGGCGGAACGGACCTTCCAGCTGCTGCACCAGGTCGGCGGGCGCGCGGGGCGGGCCGAGGCGCCGGGACGGGTGCTGCTGCAGACCTGGGAGCCGGAGCACCGGGTGATGCGCGCCCTGCTCTCCGGCGACTTCGACGCCTTCATGGCCAGCGAGGCGGCCGAGCGGCAGGGCGGACACTGGCCGCCCTATGGCCGCCTCGTGGCGCTGATCGTGAGCGCGGGGACGCAGGCCGCCGCGGATGCGCTGGCCGGCGCCCTGGGCCGCACCGCGCCGCGGGGACCGGGCATCACCGTGCTCGGGCCGGCCCCGGCACCGTTCGCGTTGCTGCGCGGCCGCCACCGGCGGCGGCTGCTGCTGCGCACCCGCCGCGACATCGCGCCGCAGAAGCTGCTGCGCGCCTGGCTCGCCCAGGTGAAGCCGCGCGGCGATGCGCGGATCGAGGTGGACGTCGATCCCGTCAGTTTTCTTTGACGGGGGGGCTGGCCGGGACCGGCTGCGCCGGTTGCACGGGGTCGCACGCCAGCAGCCAGGAGGCGCCGCTGCACTGGTCGAGCAGCAGCGGCGCGTGCGGCATGGTGCCTCCTGCGGGCGTCAGGACACGCAAGCAGCCCGCGCCGCCCGCCGGGTTCGCTC